>NZ_AUDC01000011.1:0-300000 GCF_000425265.1 Maridesulfovibrio zosterae DSM 11974 | reverse complement strand
CCTTTTTAAAGGAAATGCGCGATGTGATGGATATTGGAGCCCGGAATAAAAAACTTGAAGTTTTGTTGGAAACCGAGAATATTCCATCTTGTGTAAAGGTTGATTTGCTAAGAGTTCGGCAGGTGCTGGTAAACCTGCTGGGTAATGCTGTGAAGTTTACCAATGAAGGTGAGGTTACACTTAAATGCAGGTCCTTATCACATCCAGTACCTGGCGAAAAAGTTGAAATTTTATTTGAAGTGAGTGATACCGGAATAGGACTGCCTGTCCAAGGAGCAGAGTCTCTTTTTAAGTCTTTTGTACAGGCCGATCCGAGCATTACCAGACAATACGGAGGAACCGGGCTTGGCCTGGCTATCTGTAATCGGTTAGTGAAGCATCTTGGTGGAGAGCTTTCTGCACGTAATAATGCAAAAGGGGGAGCTACTTTTACCTTCACTCTCTATCTTGAGGTCTGTTCTGCAGAAATCGACGAGGGACAACAAAATTTCGTATTAGACAAAGTTGCTCCAGATTATTCTGGAATTAAAGTGCTTGTTGCTGAAGACAGCAAGATGAATCAAATTTTACTTCGTAAGATTTTTGATAAGAATGGCGTAACTGATTATATAATTGTTGGAAATGGTAAGGAAGCTGTTGATCTTATAAAAAAATCTGATGATTTTGACATAGTTTTTATGGATATCCAGATGCCGGTTATGGATGGTTTGGATGCTACCACCGCTATAAGAAACTTTCATTCCACGGTGCGAATTGTTGCTCTTACTGCTAACAGTGGAGCTGATTTTATTGAGCAGTGCATTAAAAGCGGTATGGATTCAAGAATTGTTAAGCCTTTTAATGTGGAAGAACTTCTTGCAGAACTTAATGTTGCAGTTGAGCTTTCCAATTCTCCAGATAAAGTGTCAGGTTAAATGTTTTTTGAATACCGATGGGTAGAATTGAATCTCTCTTCTTGTGTATATGAAATAATCCTTTTGAATCGTTTAAAATTAAGCAGTGATGATAAAGAATATTGCACACAGAAAATATAATTACTTGCGGGTTGCGCCATTACCTCATCTGGTTCTGGGACTCTGTATGGGGATGGTTGTTACACTTGCGTGGCTTGCTGCGGAATTTTATCGAGTTGGGCACAGTCTCGGGTTTGTTACTTCTATTGCTATTGCCATGAGCTGGGGAACCGGAGCTTTTTTTTCTATTGCTGATATTATCAGCCGTTATCGTGAATATATGCGTATCCGCAAAATGCTTGTTGATAAAGGCTATAGCGACAAAATTTTTAAAGCCGTAGCGTCCTCCCGTTGTCAGCGGGATGCTGCAATATGGGCCGCCAAACAAAGCGGCTATGGATGTCTCGCTAAAAAAGTATATTACAGGCTAGGTTATCGCTGGTATCATGTAATGCCTGATACTCTTGTCAAAAATCCACTTCGAATTTTCACTCCAAAATTTTTGCGCACAGCTTTCATGCCCGGGAAACAGATCGAACGTGATTAAGGTTTGTACGATATTGGTTCCCACAAAAATTTTGGAGCAGATTTAACTTATTTGAAAGACTGAGTATTGCGAGAAGCAATCTATGTAAACTACTTTTCTGTTTTTTAAAGCCACGTTAGATATCTCTTAATGTCCGTTGAGACGAGCATGGAATATAGTTCCGAATTCTGTTTTTTTTCCTTCAGCTTTGTGTCTTGGCGGTGAATTTTTGTATTTTACTGCCGGATAACCAAGTAGCAGTGCTCCATAGAGCATATGATCTTTCGGAATGCCAAGAAAATTGCGAATTTTTTCGCTATATGATGCAGCCAGAATAATATATCCGGCCCAGCAGGTACCTATGTTCTGGGCATGTGCTGCAAGTTCAAGATATGTAGTTGCTATCACTGTATCTGTCTGAGGAGTGATCCCTTGTTTAGGAGCCCATGCTGCGGCGATGGTCGGAGCGTTGCGGCTGATCGCGTCATTACCGTTTTTATATGCGTTAATGAGACCTGATAGAAAAAGTTTTTTCGCTAGGGGGCTTTTTTGTCTCACCATTTCTTCCATCCATTCTACTGCGATTAAAGTCAGTTCCTGCATTTTGTCAGATGAGTTTATGACTGACCATGATACGGGGTGGGCATTGTGACCTGACGGAGCATAGGCCGCAAGGTGGATAAGTTCTTCAACCTGTTTAGCTGTGAGAGCTGTTTTTTTAAATTTGCGGATAGAACGTCTACTTTTCATCAAATTTTCAACTGAGCTGAAGTCAGGCATACCTGCATGATTAATTGGGATTGAAGATTGGTCTTCAAATGCAGTAATGGTTATGGCGTTAGTGGGACATATTGCAGCACAGTGACCGCAATTTATGCAATAGTTCATTTTTTTGGGGTTAATAACCGGAGCTTTTCCTTTTTCGGATATCATAAGTACAGCAAGTGGGCATTCATGAACGCAAAGTCCATCAGCTTTGCAAAGAGTGTGATCAATTTGTATTGGTAACATTTTTATCTCATGTTAATATCAGCTGTTTAATCAGTATGTTGTAAAATATGGGAATATTTTCTGTGACACTGTTTCATAGCTTATTGAAAATAAATGACTTGGTATAAAATAGTTCTTTTTGGGTAGTTGGCAAGACTCTTTTTCGTACAAAAGTCAACCGCCCCATGGCGGGGCGGTTGAGAGTGTTATTTGTGGATTGGATTAAGTTTATATTTGGCAAGTATTATGAACATGAGTCCTGTTACTGCGATCATCCATGTTGCAGGTATAGGAATAGGGGCAGGGACACTATCAAGGCTACCAAGTTTGCCATCTGCTACTAACGTTTTGCCTCCAGTAAAACCAAAATGTTCAAAATGTACTTTGTTAGAATCAAATTCAATATAGAATGCGTCATTAACACTCTGCTGTCCGGGAATTGCAGTATAGTCAAATACTGTTTCAGGAGTTAACTCGGTATATTCAACAAGACTTGGCATTCCTGGTCCTGCATAGAATTTAACAGGTGTTCCAAGATCAATGTGATTGATAATTTCAGAAAGAGTAAAGGTTGAGCTGGCAGTAAGATCAGTGAATCCCAGCAGGCCAAGATGGTGAGAATTACCAAGCTGCCAAGTTTTTCCCTGATTTTCCAAGGCAAACTTGAAGCTTGCTCCGTGTGATAATGTACTAGTTATAATTAGCAGCAATGATGTCAAAATTATAATAAATACGGTCTTGATAGTAGTTAGCGTCATAATATCCTCCTGCGACGTGCTCACACGAAGGATGCAGTTTTAGTTGTCTGTTTTTAGATACACTCCTACTCTTATATAGTATGTATTAAAGCCATAAAGTCAATCTGTGGCATAGTTGTGTCGTGGTATTTGCATTAAAATATTCGATTAAAATACATATTTAATGTTGCATAATATATAAAAGTAGTCTTTTAAGTAATGTAATTAAATATAATATTTATTTTTTATGAAAAAGTATAGATAGAGTGTTTTTTTACTTACCATTAATTAAGTTTGGTAAGTTAAGTTAGAGATAATAAAGCCTTGGATAGGAGAGAGGCATCAAGATACGGCGCACTTTTCTTACTTATCAATTCACAGTCAATAACCTGAATACCTAGTTTATTGATTTCATTTCTATCAACCCCGCCGGGGTATATCCCGTTCACGGAATCAACCAGTATAAAGTTCAGAACATCACTTATTTCGATTTTATCAGGATCATCTTTGCGAAGATAGTACAAAAGTTTATTAATCTGGTCTGTCAGTGAGTGCCCCTTAAGTTCAGGGTCACTTCCAGTGTTCGGAGTAAAGACTTTGGGGCATCTGTTGTTTTTAATAGCATTACCCACTCCAGTGGGGAGTAAATTTGCGACTACACTGGAATAGAAACTTCCCAGTGGATAGCATATAAGTTCTGCACTTTTGATAAGTTTTGCAAGTTTATGGCGTATTTCAACTTTGCACGGAGTAGAGTCATTAAGCTTTTCAGCCAGCCAAAGTTTTTTAATGCCGCAATCAATGGGGCTTGATTCTTTGCCGGTCAACAGGTGTTGTCCTACAACGAAAGAACCATCTTCAAGTTCTGCGGCCAGATGTATATCTTTATTAATCGTCGGGCGGACGATACCACGTACTTCAACAAGTTTGGAAAAAATGTAGATAACCGGATCGATGTGTTTGCGGTTGGCCATGTACCCGGCAGTAAGAATAATGTTACCTATACTTGCTCCTCGTAAATTAAAATCATCCATAATGTCGGCAAACTGTATGAAGTGGTTGCGAATAATTTTACGCATGGGGGCAGGGATGTCTTTTACCAAAGGATGCCGGGCGGACATAAGTTGTTCAAACTCGGCGTGCAGTTCTGTTTCATCAGCATCCTTGGGAAGTCTGTAGGCGAAGAGTTTGTATATGGCTGGGTTGCCCAGTACTGACTGATCAGCAAGAGCCATAAGTCTGTTGCGGATATCACCTACTGCAAGCATTTTGAACTTGTTACGAATAACAGCTGAGCTTCCGCCTGAATCAAAAGGGGTGATTATATGGATTGTATTATGGGTGTACTGGGTAATTTCTGTCGATGTCTTTTTAAGCGCTGTTCCACCGCTGAAAAATAGAATTTTAGGGCCGAGATCGGGAGTTCTTCTATAGCGTTCGAGCTTGATAGGATCAGGAACTTTTACTTCCCTTTCTATTTTGATTCTCATTTTTTCCCCTATATAGAGTTTGTCCCAGCCTGATATTTAGTACGCTGTCCGCATTTCATAGCAGGACGGTGCATCGACTTTAAGAATCTAAAGAGAACCTGTCTGCATAAATTTGAGGCAGGCATCGGCTGCTTTATCGAAATCAACACCTCCGCTGATCTCAATCAGAGTAGTCTTTGACAGAATTTCTGCATAGGAGTCAATATCAGGATCAACTTCTTTGTCTTCTGAATCAGGACGGTAGAAAAGTCCTGTGCCTTTCATGAAGGCAGGCAGCAGGTCCTTGCGTTCGTGCGGATCAACAATTTCTATAGTTGTTTGCTTCTTATCCCTCTGCCAGTTGAGAATTACCAATCCGTTCATCGGTGCGCGCAGAATGAATTTGTTTTTACCATAGCATTCGTCAATCAGTGCATCGTACTTGTGTTCGAGTTCCCAGAGTTCAGCTTTAGGGAGATCCATAAATTTTGCTTTGTCTTCAGGAGCAATGATACAAGAAAGATCCGGGTTGTTGAGGGCAGTTCCGGGGTTTATGCGTGGCTGTTTAGCAACTCCGTATACAGTTATATTATCCTCATTTTCTTCAATCATTACACGATCATTACTTATAAAAGTTGTTCCGCGGCTCATTAGGTGGAGGGCAAGTGTAGATTTTCCCATTCCTGAGAATCCTGCAATGGCTATTGCCCGTCCACTGTCAATAACGGCAGAAGCATGTCCAAGGAAATTGCCTTGGTTAAGTTTATACTCAATGAAGCGGTTATTAATAAAGTTGATAACCTGATTAGAGTTTTTAATGCATGGTCCAAGGGCAATATTTTCATCTTCACCGAATGCGAAGATCATTCCTGTCAAACGTTTATAAACAATGCGACCGTCTGAAAGGTCGGCAAATTCTTCTTTAATTTTGGTCTTACCTGGATCTGGCTGCTTTACATTATATTTAAGGCCGAGGTCCAAAGCAGGACACTCGTGTGCCGTTATCAGGATGTCTCCTTTGTCAGCATTTACAATAAATTCTTTGAAATAATTTTTAAGGTCGGAAAGCAATTCCTGATTGTTAACTTTTGTTTCAACAATACAACCTCCGAAATCAATAAAAATTGAGTAGATAGCTGGAAGTGTGTTGCGGTATTTTCTTACAACTTCTGCTCGTGTAATCTTACTCTGGTTCATTATGCTCCAACCTTTTTAGCTACGTAGTCTACGTATCGGGATGCGGCGTCGATACCTCTGGCTTCAAGCAGACCTCTGAATCCGCCGAAAGCTGATACTTCAAATATAAAGGGGCCATCTTTTGTTATAGCAACGTCGACACAGGTAAAATCAAGATTGAAAATAGCCTGAGCTTTTTGTGCGAGATCAATTATTTCCTGGGGAGGATCAATGGGGGCATATTTCCCGCCATTTACTGTGGTTGTATTCCACGAATCTGTTGTCTTGCAGCGCGCATACGTCGTCAGATACTCACCGCCGAGAAAAACAATTCCCAGATCACTATTATTGAGATCAATGGTTTTCTGAATATACATTGTTGAGTATAGCTTGTGATACTCTTCTACTGTTCCCCGTGCCGTTGGGCCTGGTTTAAGGACAAACATTCCGCGTGCCTTTGTACTGTATAAAGGCTTGAAGACTGCTTCACCGTATTCTTCTACTGCGGCTAAAGCATGATCAACATCTTCCGTTATTGTGGTGGGCGGCATAGGGATATTTCCTAGCTGCAGGGAAATGGTGCAGGTCAGTCTGTCCAGAACTCTGAGTATGGAGTAGGGCGATGAGAAGATTTTAACTCCACGCCCTTCAAGCATTCGCAGCATTTCAAGACGGTCCAGCAGGTCCGGGGAATATTGCCTGCCAATTTTCTTAATGATGAGTGCGTCAAAAGTTGAAAGATCGTGTCCCTCAACAATTGCTTTACCTGATGGCAGGTCAAGTCTTACATCCTGCATTTCGAAAATCATTTTTTTCTGACCAGTTTTTCTGGCAACAGCTTCAGCAAGCTGCTCCGACGACCAAGCCTCTTTGAGTCCTATTACACCTATTTTCATAGCTAATCCCTTGTCTCTGCTAAAAAATTAATAGTGGAGAATGTCTTCAGGCAGAATAAAATCCTTCCATTTACCGTTGAAACGGCTGACTTTTTCAAGCAGAAACATTGAGCGATTGAACATTTCTTTTGAAAAAGCGTAATTGAATTCAAAGCGAGTGGATGTATAAAAAGAGCGGGCCAGTGCCAATGCAAGGCGAGCCTGCCATGTGTTATCATTTTGTTCTTGTGCAAACTCTTCAGCAAAACAATAGAACCGTGAGATTACGGAATTGATCTTATTTCTAATTGGTCGGTCAAATACAGGCATGCGAAAGCCTGAGACCAGAAAAACAGACACATCTTGAATGTAGTCGAAATCGCGCGAACGATAGAGGTCAATAAATCTGATTCGTTCGTCCGCATTGGTATATACAACGTTGTTACAGTTGAAATCACCATGGATAAAAACACTGAAAGGGGCGGGGATAGACTCTTCAATTGATATACATTCATTTATCAAAGTTTCAGAGGAGCATATTTCAGTGTTTCCAAGTTGTCTGGTGTTGCGGTTGAATTCAGGATGAACTTGCAACACTCCGTTCTGACGGGATCGAAGCTGCTCCATAAAAGTTGTCTGTAAGGGATTGTCTTTTTTGGTCGTTATCCAGATATGACGTAAAGTCTGCTCAAGAGTGAACAGAGCATTTTCAAGATCGGTGTCATCTGAGGTAAGGATCATTGTATCCAGAGTACATCCAGGCAGGAATTCCACCAGCATTGACCCCTTGTTTTCTTCAGGGGTTTCATGAAATCCGAAAACTTCAGGTACCATTCCCGGAAATTTATCATTCCAGATTTTAAGATTATTTTGCTCCTGCTTAATCTTATCAAGGCTTCCTTCTTTATATATACTACCCTGAGCTACAGGGGTGCCTTCATCCCCTTCATTTTCTTTGGCCTTAATGTGGCCTATACGGCAACCTGAACGTGATCCCCATATCCCTTGAAAATCAATATCTGAAAATGAACCGTCATAACCGGACACACTCAGTGTTTGCTGTAATGACTCAAACTGTTCAATTTTGATGCGTTCTCCAAGAATCGCAAAGATAATAGCTTCACCTACGTTGAGGAGAGAATCGCCAATTCGTTCAAGGTAGCGGAAAATAAATAGGATCGTGACAAGGTTTGGTATATTCTTGCCACTTCCCATTTCTGCCAGAACGTGGTTGAAGTTGTCTTTGTATAATGAATCGAGTCTGAACTCCGACTTACAGATTTTGAGAGCCAGAGGCATATCTTCACGAATGAAGGCTTCTTCAACAATCTCTGTTGTGGATTCAATTATGTCAAATGCCTCAGTGCACTCAAAACGTAAAATAAATGCTTTGTCTTCAAGGTAAGCCATCTGGTTGACAATATTTACGCAAAAATCACCGATACGTTCGAGGTTAACCGCTGAAACCTGAATAGCTCTGATTCTATTGAGCATGCTTTTATCCAGATCTTTGGAGCTGTTTATTCTGGAATAGCATTTATTTTCAATGACAGTTTTTAAATTGTCGATGTAATCGTCGCGAGAGGTTATTTTGCGAAAAAGGGAGCGAGATGGAGAATTTACAAATGCTCTGGTCGCTTTAATCTGAGTGAGAACCTCAATAATGAGGAATTTAAAATTTTCGTCAAGGCCTTCGAATGTGAACATAATTATGAATTAACGTTAATTGTTTTTGCAACAGGACTGGCATTTGCCTTAGACTCTTTCCAAGAAATCTTGATGGAAATCTTATTGTCTGTTTCTTTTTTCTTTGCTTTTACAGAAAAATTAAGAAGTCCTTTAGGAGTCAGTTCAATTTCATCACCATTTGTTGAAAGACTGATTTTTCCTGTATCAAATCCATCTACTAGAGATTTTAGAAACTGACGGATAGTTTCTGAATCCTGCAGGGATTCAAATACAAATTTTTGATCAATTGACATTAGTTATCTCCATGAATTCCGGTTGTTGTAAAATTTGAGTTACAGCCGGATGTGCTAGTTCTGAAAGGCTATTCAAACTTGTTGTTTATGTATAAGTGATAAGTTTCAGTTGTGTGAAGATTACATTAAGAATTGGGTGAATCTTAATTATCTTGCTAATCTGGATCTGTATTCAGTGATCACAGATTGTCTGTCTATCCCTGCAATTATAAGTTTCTTTCTTATATTAAGATTATCCCATGCCGGCTGGAGGCCTATCTCGCGGGCAGCTTTGACTGCATCCTGAGTCTCTAGAGATTTTGTCTTTTCACTCATATGGCAGTCGTCGCCCATAAAAATGAGCAGATCTCTGCTTCCTGATGGGCGGCTTGCGTTCTGTTCATTTACCACTGAGATAAGGAATTCAGTGTAGCGCTGGGATTGTGGATTCCACACTTCAATACCGTCAACATCGTATTTTGCCAGCAGGATGGGCCAGAATTCTTCAGGGTGCGGTATAACAACGCATCCACCCAGAGAGCGGGCTTCTTCGATTACTTCAGTTGCTCTGTAAAAGAACTTTAAGGAGAAATTAGCTTTGACCAGTTTTTTAACACCCTTAAGGTAGGCTTGAATACGATTGATCAAGTTGTCGCCATATTTTGGACGCATGGCGTCAAAGTAGTTTTTTATCAGTTTATTTTTAATAGATTCACGAGGAACATTGGACCATTCCTCATCAAGTATTGTCTGTAGTTTGGTCACGTAAACTCTGACCATTTCTACCAGATCTTCATCAGCTCCTGTTTCGCGGGAAGCTTTATCTATGCGGTCTTCTATGGGCTTGGTAATAGTGTCCATATATTCGAAAAGCTGGGATGACCGATATTTAAAAGTGTGTGCCAGCATTGACTTCAATACATGTGCCTCTTCAACTCTTTCATTTTCAAAATGCAGCAGCAATTGGACTTTCTGGTTGAACCCGCTGGCATAACAGTCAACTTCAACGCCAGTATAATCTCCATAGCTCATTAGGACGTTATGCTGAGTTGGGATCATCATTTTGTCCGATACATTCGGGAACATGGCATTTACCCTTTGTGTAATCAGACTAAGAGGAACAAACTCCGGGTGCCAGTGCAGGGCAAGGAGTTTTTCCTGGCGGGGATATATTTTTGAAGGAGTTGTAATTTGCTCAACTTGCCAGTCAGCCAGCTCTGTAGATATGACTTCATGGAATCTTGCACGGTCCTCATCAGTTATTTCAGGGGAAATTTTTACTGCCTGTGGGCAGCTGGCGGTCGTATTCATTGTGTTTTTAATCCTGTTTATTTGCGAAGTTGTTATGGTCGAAATTTTTCAATCATATTTTGAGTGGCAATGGGCCTTAATATTGTTCAGCTCATCGCATGCCTTATGCGCTGATTCAATATCTCCACTTTCAAAAGCATTCTTGAAAATGCCGCATGTTGCAATGTATTCGTCATAATATTCATCGCCATAACCTTTGCCTGTATAGCTGACCATAAGGCGAGAGTCAGCAATAAATTCTTCTACAGCTTCAGCTGGAGGCATCTCTCCACCGTGTAGAGCTTTAAATATAATTTTAAATGAAGATCGCATACGTTTTTTGAGGAGGCTGTATTTCGGTTTTTCCGCAACAGTTTTTCCGCTATTCTGACCTGATGTTTCTTGCTCGTTTGGTAGTAATGGTTCGTCTTTTGACGGCTTGGCTTTTATTTTTATTGAAGTTTGTCCATATTCATTGCGAATGTTGATTTTGAGCTTTTTAAAGTCCTCAATTCCGGCGAGATAAGCGATGTCATCAGATGCTCCATTTTCTAGAGCTGCAGCAATTTTGCGCAGAAAATCTGGGAGTTCATCCTGATTAATTGTTTTTTCAATTTTATTATCTTTGCCCATTGCAGGTCTCCTAATCATTATACATTTTTTAAGTATGCATTTATTTGGTTAATCCTTATAGGCTTATATGAAATGCATACCAGAACTGTTGCGGAATTGTTACAATCTTGCAACTGCTGAGAGTTCACTTCGCTATGAATATGTATTGTAAAGAAGTTTTAAAAATATAAAAATGATAGTTCTAAGAGATATGGTTTGGCCAGTAAATACTTGGAATTGAATCGTTAAGTTGCTGAAAAATATCTAGGTGCTTGTTTTATTTTTTTTGAAATAAAAAAGCCTGAAATGAGATTCATTTCAGGCTTAAAATTTAAATTTACGGAGAAACTTGTTTAACTCTCTGCAATAGCTAGTTCTTCAAGATTTTTTTCTGTTTCTTTTTCAATTGACGTCTTGATGCGTAGCGCTGTTGCTTTACATTTTTCCAATTCAGCTATTTGGTGTTTATCGGTGCATGACCTTATTTTGTTATCGTATATGTATACAACAGTAACCATCTGGTCTCCTTTTACCAGTTTGTCGGCGATAAATACGATTTCCTTTTCGGTTACAGGTGTCTTTCCTGAAAATTCAATATTATTATAAGATTCAACTATCCCAGCAATTAAGTTATAGCCCTGCTCACGCAAAAGCTTACCTCCGGCTGCAGCATGGTCAGGTTGTCCTTTGGCAATGTCATGGAGCATGGCTGCTGCTGTGATCAGTGCGATGTTTGGACCACGATCACGTAACCATTTAAGGTCTCTTCCGATCCTTCTGGCCACGTCGCAGACTATTTTAGAATGAATGATGATCTCTTCCTGCACATTATGTGATATCAGAAGGGCTTCGCATTGTTCTTTGGTGGGGATATCTTTTTTCATAGCCGTATCGCAACTCTTTGAATTCTTGGGGGGTGATAATTATTAATAGGGATAAATTCTTTTCCACATTTCTGGATATAAAAATGAAGATAATTCTCTACTTACAATGTGCATTGATCACGAGAACCTACCGGCACTATTTGAATGTCTGGTTTCTTCAAGTATTATACACCGATTATAAAAAAAGCGTTGAATCTTTCGATTCAACGCTTTTTTTATGAAAAGTGGCGTCCCCAAGGGGATTTGAACCCCTGTCGCCTGCGTGAAAGGCAGGTGTCCTGGGCCAGGCTAGACGATGGGGACGCATCAAAATATCTTTAATATGAAACCTGCTTCAGTGGCCTGAATCACTGTTGGCTAAGCCGGTTATTAGAAGATTTAAGCTGGTTACTTTAAATCTTAATTTTGCTGATGGCGTTCCCAAGGGGATTTGAACCCCTGTCGCCTGCGTGAAAGGCAGGTGTCCTAGGCCAGGCTAGACGATGGGAACGCATCATAAAAATACCCGTTTCGGTGACCTGAACCACCATAAGGAAGCGGGTAGAAATTTTGCTGGCTGGGACACAAGGACTCGAACCTTGATTAACGGAACCAGAACCCGTCGTCCTGCCAATTGAACGATGTCCCAGCAGCGAGAGAACCTTTTATGTGTATTTGATGTGGCTGTCAACAACAAATAATAGTTTTTTGATAAATTAGTGAATATTGTCTTTGAAAGCAGTGGATAGTCCAGACTCAGTAGGCTAAAATATTGTTTGCCTTAGATAGCTTGTAGTTAAGAAATGTCCGCTTGGCCTCTAATCTGATTGAGTTTATTATTTTTAGATATTATCATCATGAGTCCTAGATAATCTAGTATGCCTTTTATGCGTGGTAGATGGCAAAAAAACGAGGTATTTAAATTATGCAAAGCACAGCAGTTCCCTCTATTACTTTAAATGATCAGACTCTTTTGCCTATTCTGGGGTTTGGAACGTACAAGCTTAATGGGGTGGCTGGTGTCGCTTCCATAGTCAGTGCTATCCGGTCTGGTTACAGATTGATTGATTCAGCTTTTAAGTATGAAAATGAAGGTGCTGTGGGGGAAGCTGTCCGTCAATGTGGTGTATCCCGTGAACAGCTTTTTATTACATCCAAAATCCCCGGACTAAGACATAGTTACAATGAAGCGCTGTATTCAATTGAAGAATCTCTTTACCGGGCCGGGCTTGATTATTACGACCACTATCTTATTCACTGGCCTAATCCCAGTCAGGATCTTTATGTTGAAGCATGGCAGGCATTGATTGAGGCTCGTAAACGCGGTTTAGTTCGCAGTATCGGGGTTTGTAATTTCTTACCGGTCCATTTGCAGAAATTAATTGATGAAACAGGTGTATCCCCTTCGCTTAATCAAATTGAACTGCATCCATATTTTCCTCAGCAGGAGCAGCGGGAGTGGCATCAGAGGTATGGCATTGTAACCCAGTCGTGGAGTCCTCTCGGTAGGGCTAATGAAATTTTTGATGAACCTGCTATCAAGTCGGCCGCTCAAAAGCATGGTAAGACTATTGCACAGGTTATTCTGCGTTGGCATGTGCAGCTGGGAGCTGTTCCGCTTCCCAAATCAACCTCGGCAGAGCGGCAAATCGAGAATCTTTCAATCTTTGATTTTGAGCTTTCAGTAGAAGATATGGACTCAATCAGTGCTCTTGGTCGGCCTGATGGACGGCGTAAGGATCAAAATCCTGCCTATTATGAGGAATACTAGGGATAAATAGTCGGTATTGACCGGAGCTGCTGCTCCGGTCTTTTTTAATGTCAGATATTAGTTGTAGTCTAAAGCATTTAAAGAATCTTCATGCTTGTCAGCGGGTGCGTAGAAGTCTGAATATTTCAAGAGCTTCTGCCGGAGGACGGACTTCGATACGCTGGTATTGCCGCCCGTCTGCAGTTCTGGTGACCATGTTGTGGTCAACTAGCTGGCGACGCAGCAAAGCATGATCTTCAAAGAGGTGCTGCTGTTCAAGAAGTTCACTTATTTCGCATTCATTATAAGTTTTTTGAGCAGCTATTCTGGACCACATGACCCATAGACAAATAACCCGTTCACTGTATTTTTTAGGCCAGTGAGTTAAATATCCTTCTTCATCAAATAGACGGAGAATGCGTTTGATCAATTTATAGTTGATCTCAGCTTGTTGGGTAGCTGGCGTGTTGATTTCTTTAAGAGCTGTATGCTGCGCTTTAAAATGTTGAAAATTGCGATATCCGCTCGCTTTGACGAGTAGGTTCAGCATTTCAAGGTGGCTGGGCAGTTTTTCAATACCATCTAGTTGCTGACGCAGATTGCGAGCCAGTGAAGATACATCGCCAGTATAAAATGGAATGGATGATTTGGACATAAGTTATCCTCGCTATCGTGCCTACCATAACAAAGGATTGCCGGTGGTCGTCGACTTCCGACTCGGCACGTAAACAAGGTGACGGGTGGAATATAAAGAAGGCAGGTTTAGCTCCCGTTAAGGGCGACGACGCCTAGGTGAACTGCCGACCGAAAAGAATCCTAGCTAAGAAATATTAAATATGCAAACGCAAATTTTAGTTGTTATAACAGTCATATTTTATTAGTTATTTTAATTAAAATCACATTTAAAATTACTTAGCAGAGCTGATGCATCTACTTCTTCACCTCTGATGTAATTATATACATTTATATCATGGATGACTTGAAGCCATAGCGGTGGAGTTTGTGCCTGAAGTACAGGAGAGACACTGTAAATAGCAGGATGATCTACCCAGAAAACTGTTTTCAAAAAATCTTTTGGCTCGATCAGGCTGACAAAAGCGTTGGTCACATCAGCGAAATCATAAAATTTTTCCTGACAGTATTGGAGTCCCTTAGTGAAATTAATATAGAGAGTTTTGTCTGGGCCGAATTGCTGTGTGGTAAGGGTTGCAACTAAACGGTGCAGGCTGTCTACGTATTTGCATGAAAGGGCATCGTCATTGTCCAGTCGGGTAGTTAAAATCCAGTCTGCTTCGGGAGAATTTTCTTTTATATACGCCTTTGCTGTAGGCATAACCGTATCCCATTCATCACAAAGCAAGGCTACAAAGTTTGGATATTTAGAATATGCTTGTATTATTCTTTGATACGGAAGGGGAGTCCTCCGATCAAAAAGAACCAGCCATGTGAATTCCTGATTTGTCTGGGCTTGTAGAGTTGGAAAACAGAATTTCTGGAACAGGTCGAATCTCTGTGAGAGCCATGTGTCTTCTAAACGCTTCTCGAAAGGCATTGGCCAGATATTCACATTGAATCTGGTGATAATATAGTGTTTGAAATTCATAGTTCCCCCGAAAACTATGCTTTGAACTTAAATACTACCGATTCCCGATAATATTGTAATAGTGTCTCCCCATTGTGTATGTCCGGCTATCAGGCCATGGATTAATTAAGTTGGGGCAGGACATTGATTTACCTTAAAGCACAAGCTCAAAATCCATAAGGCAGGAATTATTAAAAACTAAGGCTTAATCCAACTCCTACTTCACGCCCTTTATCTCTGGCTGGAGTTCTCTGCTTGTTCTCCATTGTAAAATCTTCTTGTTCAGTTATTATTCCTGCGCTGACTCCATCTGATATCTTAACGTCATCATATGGTTTTGCATGCATATCAAACTCATTTTGAAGGCTAGATTTTTTTGAATCAGAATCCTGTTCAATTGCCAAATTTTTTCCAAGTTTTATTTCACCGGCTTGAGCTTGAACCGACGGTACTGATAGAAATATAAGTGTTGCTAGAATAACTATGTGTTTATGCATATGATCACCTCTTAACGTACTTTTATGAAAATATAGTGTATGTGTAATAACTATATCCGGTCTGTATCGACTGAATATATTATATTTTTGTAATTAATTTAATTTTTAATATTGTAATGGGTTCTGTATATTTTGTATGTGTATGGCTCGTGATCGCCAATAATCCCATTTTTTGATCTAGTCTTTAGAGTGAGTATTAAGACTATTTAAATATTCGTCAACCCTGTAGAACTGAGGTTATTGGGCAGGGGGTATTTGGGGTGTCGGAAAATTTCAGACTTGGGTGAACGTCAGAATTGTTGAGGACGTTGAAGTTGTATGGTTTTTAGATTACCTGCAACTTTCATAGATCAACTTAAATAATTTTCTCAGTTAATCTTTCGGAGATTCTTCTTTGCCTAAAAAAAGCGTTAATCGCGACGACTACCAGCATGTTTCTAACCCGTTTTCGGCAATGGCGAATGAATTTCCAAGCGGACATGTAATCGCTGAACACAGCCATTATCGGGCGCAGCTTCTTTTTGCAGAGCAAGGTATTATGGAAACATATGCTCGGCAAAGATGCTGGTTTATCCCTCCTCAACGTGCACTTTGGTTGCCTTCTTATGAACCTCATTCCATGCGCACTCACGGACGAGTCGCGTTGCGAACAATTTTTATTGATCCAGCTGCATGTCGAGATGATTCTCCAAATTCACCACAGGCTGTCCGCATTTCTCCTCTTTTACGTGAGCTTCTGGTCAGGTCTGCTCTAATTGCCATAGATTATGATAAAGAAGGGCGTGACGGACTCATAATGAATCTGATTAATGAAGAGATAGATTGGTCTGAACCTGATCTGTTCAGCTTAAGCTGGCCTATGGATGAGCGGCTTCTTCATGTGTGTCAGCATCTTAAAACATATCCTGATGATTGCCGTACGCTTGAAGAATGGGGAAGTGAAATTGGAGTTTCAAATAGAACTCTCTCAAGACTTTTTCGACTGGAAACCGGCATATCATTTAGCGAATGGCGACAGCAGTCCCGTATTCTGGCAGCACTGCCGATGTTGCTTTCCGGAATGTCTGTCCTTGAAGCTTCCTTGGCTGTTGGATATGAAACTCCAAGTGCGTTTTCCGCTATGTTTCGCCGTTTAATTGGCAAGGCTCCGCGCGAGTTTTTGCAGAGTTAAATAGTCCTGTCCGGTTTGGCGTATTCTTTTTCCTTTATCCGTTCGACACGACATAAGATTTTCCACTAGTTTGCTCTCCTCATGGTCCGAAAGAGTTCTAAGACTTCGGTGGGCCTTAGTTTTTAGCCTAGGAGAATCAAATGAAGGAAAAAGAAAAAGGTTGTGTACTGGCATTTTTGCTATGTCTTGTCGCAATCTGTCAAATGTCTATAGATATCTATCTGCCGTCAATTCCACGAATGATCAGTTTGTTTGCGGCTCCTGTTGAGCAAGTGCAGATGACCATGTCAATCTACTTATTGGGATTCGGAGCTTCACAAATTTTTTATGGTCCTTTTACTGATCGTTTCGGAAGGCTTCCTGTTTTACTGGTCGGGCTCCCATTCTTTTCTGTGGCAAGTGTGGCTATGATGTGGGCACCGTCCATATACTGGGTTCTTTTCTTGCGGTTTGTACAGGGAATCTCGGTTGGTGCTGCAAGTGTTTGTGCCAGAGCTATTCTGCGAGATGTATTTGAAGCAGACGAATTGCCTGTTGCATCTTCTTACATGTCGATGGGGTGGGCCCTTGTTCCCATTTTGGCTCCAACGCTTGGGGGGACAATTCAGATACATTTTGGTTGGTCCTATTCCTTTTTGCTGCTTGGTGTACTTGGAATTGGCCTTACCTGTTGGTTGATTATGGGGATAGGGGAAACAAATATGCATAAAACTTCAACGCTGTCAGTCAACGAAATTATGCAAAGTTATGCCAGCTTGTTCACAAAGGCTGAATTCAGAAATAATATGGTGTTGTTGTCATTTCTTTTTGGCATTTTCAGCATTGTAAATGTTGCTGGCCCTATAGTTTTTCAGCATCAGTATCATTTTTCAACAGTCGCATACGGCTTTACAATGCTTATAGTTGCGTTTGGGTATCTTGTAGGTTCTTTTCTTAATACCAGGTTGTTAATCTATTTACGTTCTGTACATATTATTGGGGTTGGTACCATAATTATTTTTGTAACTTGCTTGATTGATTTGGTTATTGAGTTTTTCGGGTTTGGGTCGGCATATACTCTTATCTGCGTACTGTTCAGTATTTATCTTTCGCTAGGCCTAGTCTTTGCGAATGCGCTTTCAGCAAGCCTGGGGCCTTTTCCTGATCTCGCAGGTATAGCGAGTTCCATGTACGGATTTCTTCTTTTTTGTTCCGGTTCGTTGATAAGCTATGGCTATGCAGCTTTTCTTGAATCAAACAGCACCTCCCTTGCGTGTGCTGTCTCAGTGCTTGGATTTTTAATGTTTGCTTGCCATATCGTTTTTAGTAGGGAGTATTGTGCTAAATATTCTATAGATTGCTAGTGGGAGAATTGGTTTTGGCTTCTTTTTGCATAAATGCAAGATAGTTAGAGGTCATCTTCCTCTCGCATGGGCTTTTAGCTCTGTCATGTTTGTAGCCAGTCTCGTTTGAGGCTGGCTTTTTTAATTGGTTACGAATCTAACTTGGCTTGATGTTAAGGAGAGTGTATGCGTTTGAGAAAGTGAATAAATGTTACATTGGTTATAATTTCTTGAATATTCACTATAGACGCAGCTAAAGAAATCATTTGTGATGGAACATCACCCTGTGATTTGATTATGGCTCGCTCATTTTGAAGAGCGGTTCAGGGTCTACAGAAATTCCTTGCACGAAAACACTTAAATGCAGATGTGCTCCGGTAGCTCTGCCTGTAGCACCGGAAAGTCCAATTTTATCTCCTTTTCTTACCGTATCACCCTCTTTGACGAAGACCTTAGACATGTGCACATAAGCTGAAGTAACACCGTTTCCGTGATCAATATGCACACAATTCCCCGCATAATAGAAGTTCCCGACCAAAGAGACCTTACCTGCGGCTATGGATTTGATAGGTGTTCCGAGATATGCCCTAAAATCCAAGCCTTTGTGGCGTCTTTTTGATTTACCGTTAAATATTCTGTGCAATCCAAACCGGCTAAGCATTTTACCTTTTACTGGTAAGGAGAAAGGTAATTGCCATAAACGGTTAGGAGAAAATGTTCTGATTTTTTTGAGTGCTAATTCACGCTCGGCTTTAGTGCGTTTCAGAATATTTGGGGGAGGGGTAATCATTTTTGGTGCAACAGTCAGAGATTCCTGCTGGTATTCGTGGTGAACAACCTGAATTGTTTTGTGTAAACGATGTATTTTGCCATGACTATCTGCTTGAACCACAAGAGGGAGGCCCGCTGGGGTGGTTCGCAAGTTCGTTCCTAGTATGACAAGGGCACAGGACATGGCCTTTTTTGTGGAAATAGAAGGAGTGATTGTTTTGTTATTCCAGAATATTTTTAAATTATTCAATTTTTCCGGTGAAGATATTTTGATCAAAAAAGGTTGTCCTACCCCTACAGATTTTGGAGCTTTTATCGAGATTACGTCTTCAGTATTTGCATGACTAAGGACTGGGAAAATGAGTATGAGCAATAAGATTAGAGTATAGCGTCGCGAGATTGTAAATGTATGCATAGTGTTACCTAAGTGGAAAAGAAGCAGCAAGTTACCAATTCTTTTATTTCACTATAATTTAAAATTAGTATTTTGGTTTTTATCTGATATTATTAATAATATCTTTTGGGGAGGTATAAATAATGAGTTAGTAGATGTCAATTTATAGCTATTTCATTTCTATCGGTTTGAGAAGCTGTGAGGGAATTAAATTTGTGGGAGAAAAGAGGAGACAGCTCTCATTGCTGAGAATTATTAAGGGCGCAATGGGATCAGCAAGTTATGAGGGAATTTGTTTTTGAGTTCAATCTCCCAAAAGAAAAGGATACCAATCTAATAGATTGATATCCTTATCTGAAAAGTGGCGGAGCCGAAGGGACTCGAACCCTCGGCCTCCGGCGTGACAGGCCGGCGTTATAACCAACTTAACTACGGCTCCGCAATATATTTAAGCGTGTTAAGTGACGCATAAATGCGTTGTGTGAAGAAGCTTTTATGTATTCTTAAATTTTTCTTCAATTATAATGTTTAAAAATATTAATAACAGCGTGTGGTCGTGTTCTAAATAAGCTGGAAACTTCTACATCTAAGCTGTTTTTATATAAAATTCAATTTGTTATAAAAAACAAAAAAGCCGCAACAATTGTTGCGGCTTTCTTATTATCGAGTGGTGCCGAAGAGAAGACTCGAACTTCCACGGGGGAACCCCCACTAGACCCTGAACCTAGCGTGTCTACCAATTCCACCACTTCGGCACTCGGTAGAGAGGTGTTTATGTGTTTCATGAATGTTTGGCAAGAACTTTTTTAATTAAATTGTATATAAATTAACTCTTTTGTAACTCAAGGGTGAGAAAATAGTTGGCTGAAGCTTGTAATTTATGAAAAAAAAGTGTCGATGTGTGGATAATTTGTTTCTAATTGTGAATAGGATATTCTCCTGTTATATAAAATAAAACGGCGTAAATTCAGGGGGAAATATATGGACCCGTCATCTTTGATACCGGAAGCTATCGGTATTTCAGTGCAGCCTATCTGGCTGATTGTGCTTTCAATTATCACCTTTTCCGTACATCTGCTGCTCATGAATGCAGTCTTTGGCGGGACAGCAATTGTGTTTTTTCATTCTATATCGGGTGGGACTGAAATATCGCGCAGTGTCTCAAAAAAACTTCCTACTGTGCTGGCTCTGGCAATTAATGCCGGAGTTCCGCCGCTTCTTTTTCTACAGGCAGTCTATGGTCAGTTCAGCTATGTTTCTTCAATTCTTATGGCTGTTTTCTGGCTGGCTGTGATAGGCGTTTTAATTACAGGATATTACGGGTTATACTTCCACAACTACCGTTATAATAAACTAAGTAGCTCTGCACGTAAATTTTTGATGCTGGCTGTACTATGTATGATCTCATATATCGGTTTTATGCTTTCCAATAAAATGACTCTTATGTTGCGCCCTGATGTCTGGCCTGAATATTTTTCAGATCAGGCCGGTTTTATACTTAACTTGGGGGACCCTGTCCTCATCCCTCGATTTTTTCATTTTGTAGTTTCTGCACTTGCTGTGGGGGGACTTTTTGTGGCTCTGATCGGTAGAAGCAGAGGAGATCAGGATTTTATTGATAGTGGAATGAAATGGTTTTCCCGCTCAACGCTGGTGAATATTCTAATGGGTATCTGGTTTTTCATGGCACTTCCCCGTGATGTAATGCTTATTTTTATGGGTCAAAATATGCTTGCGACGATATTGCTCGTCGCAGGATTTGTCTTAACATTTGGAATGCTTCATGCCGGATTTACTAAAAATGTTGTTCTCGCGACCGCTGCAACAGTTTTAATTGTTCCTGTCATGGCAACCATGCGGCATCTTGTACGCCAGGAATACCTTGCCCCATACTTTACATTGAATACTGCTCCTGTTTCAGAGCAGTTGCAGCCACTGGTTTTGTTTATAGTGTCTATTATTCTCGGCGGATTGGGCATTGCTTATATGTTAAAACTCATGCTTAAGGCTGAAAGGAGTTAATGATGGAATATCCAATCTGGCACCTGACAACCTTTGGCGGTGGTTTCTGGATTGCGCTTGTTGCAACAATTCATGTTTTTGTGGCTCAGTTTGCTGTGGGAGGAGGGCTGTTTCTAGTTGTTGCTGAAAAAATGGCTTATCGGACCGGTTCAAATGAGCTTCTTGATTATGTAAAAAAACATTCCAGATTTTTTATGCTTCTGACTATGGTTTTCGGAGGCGTAACAGGAGTCGCTCTCTGGTTTACCATGGCTCTTTTGAGTCCAGAGGGAGCACTTGTTCTGGTGCGAGAATTCCTTTTTGCCTGGGCAACAGAGTGGGTTTGGTTTGTCGGCGAAATTGTGGCCCTGCTCATCTATTACTATTATTGGGACAAGATGAAACGGGAGGATCACCTTAAGATCGGTTGGTTTTATTTTCTATTTGCGTGGCTTTCACTTTTCACCATCAATGGCGTTATTTCTTTCATGCTCACTCCCGGAGATTGGGTTGAAACAAGAAGTTTCTGGGATGGCATTTTTAATCCGACTTTCTGGCCCTCACTGTTTTTCAGGACTGCACTTTGCGGAATGCTGGCGGGGTTGTTCGGCTTTGTAACAGCATCATTTTTGAAAGGTGAAGAAATACGCTGTCTCATGGTCCGTTTCTGCGGTTTATGGACTTTAGTCGGTCTGTTGCTGGTACTGCCGCTAGGATACTGGTATCTGGTGGCCCTGCCACCTGAGCAGGCTATGCTGGTAATGTATAAGTCTCACCGTGTTGCCCATTTCATGAAGATATTCCAGTACAGCGCACCCATAGTGCTTTTGGGTGGACTATTTATGGCAATCTGTGCTCCACGCAAAGTAAACTTTGCTTCAGCACTGATTTTATTGATGGTTTCGCTTATTTTTTACGGATCGTTTGAGTTTATGCGTGAAGCCGGCAGAAAACCGTATGTGGTCTGGGGGGAAGTCTATTCCACAAATATCACAGCGGAGCGGGCAAAAGAACTTGTCGGGAAATCTATTCTTGAGAATTCAAAATGGATTCCTGATAATCTGCGTGAAATTACAGCGGATAATAGAGCGTTAGCAGGTGAATGGCTTTATCAGATGCAGTGTGCGCCTTGCCACGCTATTGATGGACCTATGAATGATATTGTGCCTCGCACTGCGAAGTATACAGCAGCCGGACTTGATGCTTTTATATCCGGTATGGGTAAGATTAATAAATATATGCCCCAGTTTATCGGGACTTATACTGAACGTATGGTTTTGGCTGAATATATCGATGGACTCAGTCCGGAAAAAAATCCTGAACTGCCTGATGTGGCTGAATCTGAAATTACTCCTGCTCCTTTTGATTCCGGTCAGGAATATGTCCTTATGGCATGGTCTCTGGAGGGATTGCATCTTATTGCAGAAAAAGATCGCACTATGATTATTTCTGAAAAGGGCAGTATAATAAGAGCGCAGCTTCTACTGCGTGGCGATCCGCCAGAGGTAGTTACTGATGACGTCAAAATTGTCTGCAGCCCAAAAGGACTGGATAAAACTTTTGAATTTAAAGCTGAGGATGGATTTTTTCAGTCTCCTGCGCTGGAGATAGACCCGTATACAAAAGAAGCCTACCAGCCACTGCCGCCGGTAGAAGTTAAAGCTCTTGATGCATCCGGCAATGTGATTGCTGCGACAACAATTGTCATTCCTGTATCCACCCGTCCCGGATGTAACAATTGCCATGGTGGCAATTGGGATGTTCCGCAGCAGGGCGGTCTTGCTGCAAAAACTGCAGCAGATATAATTTCTATACATGATCGGGATAACAATACTGATTTTAGCAAACGTATTAAAGAGGGCGAAGCTATTGATTGTATGGCTTGTCATGATGGTGATATCCAGCTTGATCTTTCTACTGCATTACATGGTTTTCATGCTGTATATCTGTCAGGACGCGGAAATGATGCCTGTATGATGTGCCACCCTAAGGAGAGCCTGCGTGGTGTGCATCTGGATGTCGGAATGGAGTGTAGTAATTGCCATGGCGTGATGGAGAATCATGCTTTGGCACTGCTGAAGTCTGAAAAAGATAAGCCTGCTGCAAAGCAATTGATGGCTCTCATAATACCTTCTGAATATGAATTAAGTGAAATCAATGCTCGTGTGCCATGGTCACAGCAACCGGATTGTCTGACCTGCCATGTTGAATTTGCAGATCCGGAATCAGATTCTGCTTTTAACAAGTGGACTAAAGACCGCTCCGGTTTGTTCCGCAATCGTAAAGATGAAATGGACGCTGTTATGTGCGCAGCATGTCACAGCTCTCCTCACGCAGTCTTTCCTGCATCCGATGAGCGTGATAATCTGCGGGCTATGCAATACATGGGAGAAGCAAAGCCTATAGGGTCAGGCGGAACCTGCACTGTTTGTCATGAAGAAGATATGGGCTATCCAGCACATCATCCCGGTATGGGGCTGGAAGATTAACAGCTCTTCCTGAGTTTTGGGCTGGCTTCTTATTGAGCTGTCAATGCTCTGTTACATTCAAGCTAAGTATAAGAATAGATATGAAAAAAAGGTTGATCCTGATATATCAGGATCAACCTTTTTAATTTTTGTGATGAATCTATATGTTATCAAATAGTGATAACATATCTATCTTTTTAAAATCAGCAAGTTTTAGCCACGTTTAAGAAGTGGTCTTTCGCTTTTGGATGCTCTGTTTACTGAGCGCATTACGTTGTCGGAATCACCTGCAGGAACTGTGAAAGTGGACTGGCGACCCTGAATCTTAACGTGCTGGATGCGTACAGGGTTGATGCTTGAACGGCGGCAGATCATATCAACAAGCTTACGTGGAGTCATGCCGTGTGAACGACCGACATACGCTGTGAAGCGAACGCGGGTACGGTTTGAGCTTCCTCCGGGACCGCCGCATTCTTCGATTTTGCGGTAGCTGCGTTTGTCGAGTACTCCACCCTGAGACTGCTTAAGCAGTGCGGCGACGACTTCAACAGGATCTGTTCCTTCAAGAAGTTCATTAGCAAGGTCAAGGTAGGAAAGATGTTTGCCGTTATCTACTATCTCGCTGAGCTCTGCACCCATGCGTGATTTTTTGACTTCAATAACTTCATCGATGGTAGGCAGAGGTTTTTTGTTAACTACAACCTTGGTAACTTTAGATATAAAACGCAGTTTACCGAATTCACGCGGAGTGATCAGAGTAACGGCTATACCGCTTTTACCTGCACGTCCGGTACGACCTATGCGGTGTACGTAACTCTGCGGATCCTGTGGAAGTGCAAAGTTAACAACGTGGCTGAGGTCTGGAACGTCGATACCACGGGCAGCAACATCGGTAGCAACCAGAATTTTGCATTTACGCTTGCGAAAGCGCATGAGAATATCTTCACGGCGTGACTGAGAAAGATCACCGTGAATAGGTTCAGCAGGATATCCACGTTCGCCAAGAGCTCCAGCCACACGGTCAGCATCTGCACGGGTACGGCAGAAAACAAGGCCGTAAAATTCTTCCTGTGCATCAACAACGCGGCAGAGCGCTTCAAAACGGTCACGTTCATTTACTTCGTGGAAAATCTGTTCAGTAAGAGGAGTTTCATCCTTTTCACGTTTAACAGAAATAACGTCATAGTCGCCCATGAATTTGCGGGCAATACGCATAACTTCAGGAGGCATGGTCGCGGAGAAAAGCAATGTGCGATGTTCTTCGCCAGCGTTTTCCATGATATCGGAAACATCATCAAGGAAGCCCATGTTGCACATTTCGTCTGCTTCATCGAGAACGAAGTGGCTGATTTTGGACAGATTAAGAGTTCTTCTGCGAATATGGTCCAGCACACGACCAGGAGTTCCAACTACGATATCAGCACCGCGTTTGAGCGCTTTGAGCTGAGGAAGCATTGCCTGTCCACCATATACACAGGTGATTGAGATACGGCGTTTGCCGCGAAAAGAAGTGATTTCGTCAGCAACCTGCATAGCAAGTTCACGGGTAGGTGTTAAAATAATAGCCTGAACGTGACCAGCTCCTTCACGAACATTTTCAATAATAGGAAGGCCGAATGCAGCTGTTTTACCAGTACCGGTCTGAGCCTGACCGACAATGTCTTTTTCACCGGAAAGAAGCAGGGGAATTGTCTGTTCCTGAATAGGGGTAGGAGCGGTGAAGCCTTTTTTAGCAAGTGCATCAATAACTACATCTGAAAGACCTAAATTTCTAAATTTTTCCATGATATCTCTATTCTCTATATTTGTTTATAAGAGGTGTTTAAAAAAAAGTTTTATATGAAAGGGCAAAAAACAATACACCGGACACCTGTACTCATCAGGGGTCACGTGTTTAAGTCCCGTTTCAGCTAATCCGGATTTATTAATTTTTATAGGCCGTATATCCGCAATTGCTGCTTAAAAAACAGCAATAGCAAAGCACCGATCATCTAAAATATGATCGTCTCCGGTTCGGCGGAACTAGGGGTGATAACAAAGTAAAAGACCACCCCATGAAAAAAAGGGAGGACTTTTCGTACCGTAATAAATGTCCGGTATTTTGGAGGGACCGTCCGGTTATCTCGATCTACTTAAGGAGGGGTAAAACTCATCAAGGGCAGATCGTACTTTCTCTGAAACAGCAAGGCGAACTGCCTGCATAACTGGTCCCAATCTAATAATTAGGTTTCAGAGAATCGTCACATAAGGACGGAGTACGAAGCAAGTACACTGCCCTTGTAATAAAAACTTGAACCACTTTGGGCTCAAAACAACCGGATATGGACGGACGACACGACTCTTAAGCATCGAAATATGATTGGGTCAAGGCCTTTCTTTTGATTCATGCTGGTTTTCCAGTTTCTGCTATATGCTGCTTAAGGTTCTGGCATTCTAAGCCATTACAAAGTAAAGTGAATAATCAGTTTAATGCTTATAATAATTTTTTGCTAACCGGGATTTTCATGTTTGAAAATTTGACCACCTATGATCCTTATGATGTATGGGCCATGCCGCTTTTTGGTAAGCTCAAAATGGACTATAATAATGGAAAACTAACCAGCCGACCTTTGCTGGTGATGTGCTATCTTGCTGATTTTTTGTTTCCAGTGTTGACTCGCAAAGCGCTCGGTTGTCCCAGAACTATTTCGCCACATGTTCTTGCGCTGCATTGTTTATCTAAGAATGGACAGTTCACAAGCAATGAATGTGAAGATGTCTTGCATCTGTTTGAGCAGATGAATGTTCTTGAGAGAGGCTGCGCATGGGGATTGCCGTTTCGCTGGTATTCCAAGCATGCTGTGTACAGTGATAAAATTCCGTATATCACTCATACCCCTTATGTAATGGAAGCTTTGCTACAGCTTACCTGTGATGATACTGTGTCGGAAAAGGCTGAGGGTATGTTCTTGAAGACTTGGTCTTTTATGGAGTCTCTGAGGGTAATGTTTTCAGATGGCCAGCGGCTTGCTTTGTCATATTCGTCAGAAGAAGAAGTACGGATCGTGAATAATGCTCAGACTTATGCTGCGTATGCCTATGCCATGCACTATGCTTATGGCGATCCTGATCATGCTTCACGAGCTGAAGACCGTTGCCGGCAGCTCGCAGCGTGGGTACTTTCTCAGCAACGTGATGATGGAAGCTGGCTTTATTATGCCGACAGCAAATCCGGTAATTTTTTAGATTGTTTTCATTCCTGTTTTATTATCAAAAATCTTTCCAAGGCAGCTGAACTTGTCCCTTCAATGAAAACTGTTTTGGGTGACAGTCTGGAGAGGGCAATTAATTTTCTTGATGATTATTTTCTAGATAAAGATAAACTTCTTTGTCGCCGTTTTGTGAATAAGGTCCGTCGTGACCTTTATCGCTGGGATATTTATGATCAGGCTGAGTATTTAGGAATTCTGGTTGATCAAGGGCGTGTAAAAGAGGCGGTTCTTTTTAGAGAAAGCGTCAGCTGTAAATTTTCAGATGGGAAAAACTGGTGGTGTCGTATTGATCCGCTGGGACGCCGCTGGGGGAAGAATTTTCTACGCTGGGGAATTATGCCTTTTCAGTATCAGAGCAAACGGCTTGATAATTTATGCAAGGACGTAAGGTAAGAACATGTGCGGAATTATCGGTTTAATTGGCAAAAGTTCAGTACGTGAAACTTCTGCTTTAGATCTGCTTTCTCATCGAGGACCGGACGGGCACGGACTGGAAACGGTTTCGGTTGACGGTAAAGTTATTGAACTCGGGCATACCCGTCTTTCAATTCTTGATTTATCTCCAGCCGGAGCTCAGCCCATGTACAGTCGTGATGGTCGCTGGTTGCTTACCTTTAACGGCGAAATATACAATCATCTTGACCTCCGTAAAAAGTTATCTGGCGATTTTAGAGGTTCTTCTGATACTGAAACATTGGTGGAAAGTCTGGCCTGCTTTGGCGTTCAGAAGACTCTTGATCAACTGGATGGCATGTTTGCCTTTGCCGCATTAGATAAAGTTGAAGGTAAGCTCTATCTGGTACGTGATCCTTATGGCGTTAAACCCGTTTATTATCATGAGCAGGGTGGTTTAGCTTTTTCTTCAGAGATCAAAGCTCTGGCAGCCGTTTCAGGACTTAAAATTGAACCTGATATGCAGGGACTGCAAACATTTTTGACCCTGCGTTTTGTTCCGTCGCCCAATACTATTTATAAAAATATCATGAGATTGCAGCCCGGACATGTGCTGATTCATGATGTCAGCAGTTGTAAAACTGATATTTCCTGTTATCTGCGGCAGCAGCAGGAACTTTTTCAAGGAACACTGAGTGATGCTTGTGATGCATATAGAGAAACCCTTGAAAGATCAGTTAAAAGTCAGCTTTTGTCTGATGTTCCGGTAGGTGTATTATTATCTGGAGGTATCGATTCTGCACTGGTTGCTGCAATGGCGGTACAGCATAAACCCGGTATTAAGGGGTTTACTGTCGGTTTTGAAAATAATGTATCCGAGTGTGAGATAGATGATGCCGCTGAAACTGCCAGAGTGTTAGGACTTGATCATAAATATATTCGTGTGGGTGCTAATAATCTTATGAACTGCATGAAGTCCGTGGCTCGTAGCGTTGAAGAACCTTTAGGCACTACATCTATGCTTGCAATGTGGCATTTATCGGCACTTGCAAGGCGTGATGTGACCGTTGTTCTAACCGGACAGGGAAGCGATGAACCTTGGGGTGGCTATTTATTGTATCAGTCGGAGCTGCTGCGTAATAAGATCCCATTTGCCGGCCAACTCGGAAAGTTAGCAAAGCTGGCACATTATATTCCTAAGCTATCTGATTCTATTTATCGTGGTGCTAATATGCTGGGCATAGCTGATGAAGCCGGGCGTTTTTGCGAGGCCAGAGCATTATTCACTGCCAGTGAAAGGATGAACTTGGTCGGGAAAAGTGATTCGGGATTGGCTGTGTCAGGGATACAATATTGGCTTGATTTTATGAAGGGACTTAATATCAGTTCAGCCGAAAGAATGATGCGGGTTGATACACGTATGAATCTTCCTGACGACCTGCTTCTTTACGGAGATAAAATAACCATGGCCGTCAGTCTTGAAGCAAGGGTGCCTATGTTGGATTTACAGCTTATGAAGTTTGTTAATTCTCTGCCGCTGCATTATCGTGTAAAGCTTGGGCATCGAAAAATTGTGCATAAGGAAATGGCCCTGCGGTATTTACCTTCATCTATAGTGAACAGGCCGAAAAAAGGATTTCAGATTCCATTCGGTTCGTTGGCAAGAACTGATTGGAAGGATTATTTGCATTCTGTATTGCTGGATCGAAATGCAAAGTATCTGTCAGTTCTCAACCGTCAAGGGGTAGAGCAGATATGGCAGCTGCACCAAAGCGGAAACAGAGATTGTTCACGTCAGTTATTTGCACTTACTATGCTGGGATTTTGTTTTGAAGGGATGGGGTAGAGCTATTGTTAAGCAGTTGCAGTCTTTTTGCTATATTAAAATTTATATTGCTACATCTAAAACGAAAAAGCCCGATTCTTACGAATCGGGCTTTGAAATTTCGTGGCGTCCCCAAGGGGATTTGAACCCCTGTCGCCTGCGTGAAAGGCAGGTGTCCTGGGCCAGGCTAGACGATGGGGACGCATCAAAATATCTTTAATATGAAACCTGCTTCAGTGGCCTGAATCACTGTTGGCTAAGCCGGTTATTAGAAGATTTAAGCTGGTTACTTTAAATCTTAATTTTGCTGGTGGCGTCCCCAAGGGGATTTGAACCCCTGTCGCCTGCGTGAAAGGCAGGTGTCCTAGGCCAGGCTAGACGATGGGGACACTTCTCAAATATTGTTGTTGGCTGGGACACAAGGACTCGAACCTTGATTAACGGAACCAGAACCCGTCGTCCTGCCAATTGAACGATGTCCCAGCAACGAAGAGAGTGTTTATTTGGAATGACTCATTCTGTCAACAACTATTTTTAAGTATTTTAAAAATAAAGTTATTACAGAGCTTTTGCCATTGCACGAGAGCGTTTTTTCAGCTTGTTGATTTTACGGCGCATGATGGAGCGATCCTTGCGGGACTCGATTGCTGCTTTTTCAACACGCATGTCTTTGATGCTTTTTTTGATGGTCAGAATCTGATCTTTGTAAGGAGATACTGCACCTTCTTCTTCTTCAATTCCAAGGAATTCCTTGATGTTGGAGATGATTGTCTCTTTATCCATGCCGGATACACCTGAAATCAGGGGCATTTTGTTGATGCACAGATCGCGGAGCTCTTTGACAGTCAGTTTGTCGAGAGGCTTCTTCAGTTGCAGACCTTCAAGTGTAATTTTTTCTTCGCTCATGTTATCCTCCTGGGGCCGTTTGGCCTTGAAATTTTATGATTTTTCAAACAGACGGACGTACTTCAGATAACATCTGCCGACCGCCGATTCTGGATCAAATTTGTCTTTCAACCCGCCCAGTTTTCCGGGCTTTTTGATCTTGGCTCTTTTGAACTCAGTACGGTTTAATTCGTACCCGTCCAAAGGAACCCTGCCGTTTAACAGCTCAAATAGCACCTTGTCAAAGACTTCTTTACCAAAAAAGGAATTTATTCTTTCAAGTATCTCTGGAGCAAAGTATGAAAGCTCCTGAGCAGCCACTGAATCTTCGGCAGCAAGAATGAGAGTAGTCTTACGGTGACCAAGGGGTTTTGCAAACTCTGCAAGTTCTCCCATAAGGTCTGGCCATGCTTTCCAAAGTCTTGGAATCATTAGTTTATACTCTCCATCCATAACCGATACAAACTGGCCCATTGCTTCGTTCAGTGAGCGTACTTTTCTCTGTCTGGGATGGAAGACCCTTTTTTTAGGGCCATTATATTTTTGTTTTCTTGCCATATAATATTATGTAGTTGTCGCAATCTTGATCGAAACAATCTATACATTAAATTTCAGGTTGGCAAAGTTTTTCGACATCAATTTTTCTATTCTTGTGTATTATATCTCACTTCTATGTGTAAGCAAAAATATAGTTAGTGCTTGACGGTTTTACGGATGGTGGGTAGGTCTTTTTTATTGTTATATAAAGATGTCGTTATGTTTTGTCGGTGAGGTTTTAGATGGAAATTTTAAAGTTCAGTAAGGCGTTGTCAGATGAGATTCGGATCAGGCTGCTTGCCATGCTCCGTGACAACGAACTTAATGTTGGCGAAGTTGTGCAGGTTTTGGGGATGTCCCAGCCGCGAGTTTCCCGACATTTAAAAATTTTGCATGAAAGCGGATTGCTTGAATCTCGTCGTGAAGGACTTTGGAACTTTTACCGTTTAGCCGTTTCTGGCAGCGGAAATCGTTTTGCAGAAGCAATAAGCTGGCTCATAGAAAGTGAACCTGAGATTAATGCTGATAAGCGCAGAGTCGCCGAAGTACTGGCCGAACGAAATATTGAGACTCGTAAGTTTTTTGATGAAATTGCTGAAGACTGGGAACGTTTGCAAAGTGATGTTTTCGGTAATTTTAATCTTAATGAAGTTCTTCTCGATCCGGTGGGTAAGTGCAGTATCGGTGTTGACCTAGGGTGTGGAAATGGTTCTCTGATCGGCGAAATGCTTGGCAAATGTAAATCCGTGATCGGCGTGGACAGTTCCCCCAAAATGCTGGAGCTTGCCGGAAGCCGCATCGGTAGTAATCCTGATGTGAGCTTGCGTATAGGTGAGCTTACTCATTTGCCTTTGCGGGATTGGGAAGCAGACTTTGCTGTAATTTCAATGGTTCTGCATCATCTGCCAAGCCCTGAAAAGGCCGTGGCAGAAGCTGCAAGGACTCTTTCTAGTGGTGGGAAGCTCGTTATTGCCGACTTTCTCATGCATTCAAATGAAAAAATGCGTACTGAATACGGTGACCGCCGTCTTGGCTTTACCGAAGAAGAGCTTCGCGGGTGGATTGATGATGCCGGACTCGGCGCCGTCGAAATACGTAGTTTTCCTGTTAATGAAGGACTGACTGTCCTTGTATGTATATCAGAAAAAAAATAGTGGGCAGATGTCCATAAAATGGAGGATTAAATGCTTAAAGTAGATCCTAAACTCGATTACAAAGTTGCTGATATTTCTCTTGCCGATTGGGGTAATAAAGAAATGCAGCTTTCCGAGCGTGAAATGCCAGGTCTTATGGCTATCCGTGAAAAATACGGTAAAGAAAAACCCCTGAAGGGTCTTAAAGTTATGGGCTCTTTGCACATGACTATTCAGACTGCAATGCTTATCGAAACACTGTCCGCTCTGGGTGCAGATATCCGCTGGGCTTCATGTAACATTTTTTCTACTCAGGATCATGCCGCCGCAGCAATTGCTGAAAATGGATCTGCCAAGGTTTTTGCATGGAAGGGTGAGTCTCTTGAGGAATACTGGTGGTGCACCGAGCAGGCTCTGACATGGCCTGACGGTTCCGGCCCAGATCTTATTGTTGATGATGGTGGAGATGCTACATTGCTTATTCATCATGGTGTAAAAGCCGAAGCTGATGCTTCCATTCTTGATGAAAAAACTGACAACAAAGAATTTCAGTGCGTTCTTGATCGTTTGAAACTTTCTGTTGCTGAAGCTCCTAATAAATGGACTGAAATAGCCAAGAAAGTACGTGGTGTTTCCGAAGAAACAACAACCGGTGTACATCGTTTATACCAGATGCAGGATGCCGGAGAGCTTCTCTTTCCCGCCATCAACGTTAACGACTCTGTTACCAAATCCAAGTTTGACAACCTTTACGGCTGCCGTGAGTCACTTGCTGACGGTATCAAGCGTGCAACTGACGTAATGATCGCCGGTAAAGTTGTTGTAGTTATCGGTTACGGTGATGTGGGTAAAGGTTGTGCTCAGTCCATGCGTGGTTTTGGTGCTCGTGTTATCGTTACTGAAATTGACCCTATCTGCGCTCTTCAGGCTGCGATGGAAGGTTTTGAAGTGACCACAATGGATAACGCCGTAGAACGTGGTGATGTTTTTGTTACCTGCACCGGTAACTATCATGTTATTGCAGGACAGCACATTTCAAGAATGAAAAATGAAGCAATTATCTGCAACATTGGCCATTTTGATAATGAAATTGAAATGGGATACCTTGAAGATAATCCTAAAGCTCAGAAAATCGAAATCAAACCTCAGGTTGATAAATGGGTTCTGGAATCAGGCAAGTCCGTTATCGTTCTTGCTGAAGGTCGTCTGGTTAACCTTGGTTGCGCAACCGGGCATCCAAGTTTTGTTATGAGTAACAGTTTTACTAACCAGGCTCTTGCTCAGATCGACCTTGCTTTAAACGATTACGAGCCTAAGGTCATGATTCTTTCCAAGAAGCTTGATGAAGAAGTTGCAAGACTCCACCTTGAGCGTCTCGGCGTTGAACTTGATGTTCTTTCTAAGGAACAGGCTGATTATATCAGTGTTGATGTTGACGGTCCCTACAAAGCTAATCACTATCGCTATTAGTCTTGCTGGACGTATGACGCATATACATCAAGTATGTGATGCAAGTTTGAATTGGTAAGTATGATAAATACATTTTGATTTAAACTTCTTCTTTGTCATAGATCTTAAGCTATCTAGAAATATGATGTTTTAGTGTATATGGCTGCCTGATTTGATTATGAAGTGTTAAAAAAGGTCTATTTTGTTAAAGCAAAATAGACCTTTTTTTGTATTTATTGCTTTACTTTTATTATTTAATGAGTAATTAACCCCCACCTCAGCGTGACTGGACGCACGAGAATCCTATTTTAGTTGATTGGACATATCATTTCGTTCCAGAGATTTATTTAAGTACCGAATCCTGTTCGGAGAAGCACGGTAGCCGTCACGCGCATCCGTCAGATATTGTCCCTTTATACTATAGGAAATCTTGTGAGTTTTAACACATTTTCTTTTGATCGGCGCATAATGGCCGGAATCAAATCGTGCGGCTATACTACGCCCACTCCAATTCAAGTTCAGGCCATCCCGGAAGTATTGAAAGGCCATGATGTAATGGGCCTTGCACAGACAGGAACTGGCAAGACTGCTGCATTTGCTCTACCAATCATGCAGCGTATGCTCGAGCGCAAATATTCAGGGCAGGGTCCCGTACGTACTCTGGTCCTTGCTCCAACTCGTGAACTTGCTATACAGATCCATGATAATTTTATGTCTCTCGGTGTTGAAGCAGGGATTCGCTGTGCTGCCGTTTTTGGCGGCGTAGGTGCTACTCCGCAGATCAGGGCTGTAAAGCATTCATCTGTAGTTGTTGCCTGCCCTGGCAGATTGCTTGACTTGCTTAATCAAGGAGTTATCAAGTTTGATAAGCTTGATACACTGGTTCTTGATGAAGCTGACCGTATGTTGGATATGGGCTTTTTGCCTGATATCCGGAAAATTATGTCTCGCTTGCCTAAAAGACGTCAGAATCTGCTTTTTTCTGCTACTATGCCTGATGATATCCGTAGACTTGCAGACAATATTTTATCCAATCCGACCACCGTGCAAGTTGCAAATACTGCTCCTGCTAAAAGTGTTGAGCATGTTTTTTATCCGGTTGCACAGCATCTGAAAAATGATTTGCTGGAAAAGGTTCTGGATAAGACTGATTATGACAGTGTGCTTATTTTTACCCGTACTAAGCATAAAGCTAAAAATCTTGCCCGCAAGCTGGATTTTCGCGGTCATAAAGCAACTTTCTTACAGGGTAATATGAGTCAGAATCAGCGTCAGAGAGCTCTGGACGGCTTTCGTGACGGATCTTTTAAAGTAATGGTTGCAACTGATATAGCTGCTAGAGGCATTGACTGTGATCGAATTACTCATGTCATTAATTTTGATGTTCCTGATACCGCTGAAACTTATACCCATCGTATAGGCCGTACTGGTCGTGCTGGGCGTAGTGGAAGTGCTTTCAGTTTTGTCACCCGCGATGATATTCGTCTTATGCGCGAAATTGAAAAAATAGTTGGCAGTGTTGTTGAGCACCGTGAACTTGATGACTTTAATTACAATCAGCCTAATAGAACTCCTGCTCCCAAAAAAGGAATACCGGCGCGTAAGCCGTCTACTCCCCGCAGTGGGCAGAGACGTTCTTTTGGCGGCCCGAAAGGTCGTGGCTCTGATAATAAGAAAAGCAGATCAAGCAAGCCTTCATCCAGAAGACGGAGTGTCGTAAAGTCCGCTTAACCAATAGAGTAGAGATTCAAAGAAATATTTTTATTTTTATAATATTTCTATTGACAATAATCCCGTAATGATGGAATGTATCTTTCATTACGCCAGCGGCCTCTGGGAAGGAGCTGGGTTAAGATTAGGTTTATCAAGGAGCTTTGTGTGCATCTTGTACACTGCTCCTTTTTTTTATACCTGGCGCATGTGTGCCAAAGCCTTATCGGGTCTTACTCATTATGAACGGCCTGAAGATTACATTATTAGGAGAATTTTAATGTCCAAGAACATCTATGTCGGTAACCTGCCCTGGTCTGCTTCTGAAGAAGACGTACGCGCTGCTTTTGAAGCCTACGGTGAAGTTATTTCTGTTAAACTCATCGAAGATAGAGAAACCGGTCGTCCTCGCGGATTCGGTTTTGTTGAAATGGAAGACAATGGCGCAATGGATGCTATCGACAATCTGGACGGTAAAGATTTCGGCGGTCGTAACCTTAAGGTTAACGAAGCGAAGCCCCGCGCTCCGCGTCCCCGCTGGTAGTCAGTTAACCTATTAGGTCCTTATACAGGACTTGGTAAAAAGACTGACTGTCTTTATTGCATTTTTGCCCGTTTCCTATAAAGGAAGCGGGCATTCTTTTTTTAGGTTTCTCCAGCACGATAACGTCACTTGCCGTTTATGTCCTTACGTGATTAAAACAGGGTTATATTAAAAAGGTATGTCGGAGAAAGTATGTTTAGAAAATTTATATTCATCATTTTTATTTTTTTGATTGTTCCTGCAGTAGCATTTGCTCAAACTATTCATGTTAGCACTTCATCATTTCAAACACAGACAAACTCAGCAACATTTAATTCAAGTGTGTTGACTGACGGTAATTACACTACCGGATGGATTGATCATGGTGATCACGGCGGGCGTGGCGAGTGGATTAAATTTTCTTTTCCTGCAAAAGTAATTATTGATTCTTTAGTTATTAGAAATGGAATTGGTACCGGAAAAGATTTCAAGATTAATAATCGTGCTAAAGATATTGCTATTTCATATTCTGGGGGGCAGCAGCAGGGATTTAAGCTTCAGGATATTGAAAAAAAACAAGGCTTGCGGATAAAAGAATATCCAACAACCAGCATTAATTTATCTGTTCGGTCTGTCTATTCTGATGGAACTGCCCGTAATGTCGGGATTTCTGACATATCGATTGAGTATCACATACCACGCAAGCTCAGTGCTGAGGAAAAGAAGTTTCTCAGTGAAAAAATGAGCAAACTTGAACATAAGAAAGCTGTTCTGAATGAGTTAAAAGTTTTCTTTGATAAATTTTATAGAAATTTTGTTACTATCAATGAAGAGTATCCTCGGATGTTTGTTCCAGAACATTTTTTGCGTGAAAGTGCTATGTTTGAAAGTTTCAGGTCATTGCTGGAAACTCGCGGGGTGCTTCAGAAGTATCATGATGCGGTAGTCTCTACTGCAGGCCTTCGCTACAGTATTAGAACATTAACCCCTACAGATGTAGAACTCTGGGTGAAAGGGGATTACACAGTCATTTATGATATGCGTACCACTAACGTTCACGAGAATGCACTTTTTCATCTTAAAAAAGAATACGGAGAGTGGAAGGTTAATAACAAACTTGAGTATTAATACGTCTGTCATTATACAGTCTATGACTAATTTATCGGTGTATATAAATTAAAATGATGGCGTCTGCTTTGATCTATAAGATCGAAGTAGACGCCATTTTTATTTGCAGTTGATTGGTTTTGTTTCTGCGGGAAGATTAAAACTAATTATTTAGTATAGTGAGTCCAGTATTCTACATCTGGGCTGATGTGCAGTAGTCCTAGTTCCTGCCCCATCTCGATGAACAGCACAGATGCAAAGCAGACAATGAGGATCATACCTGTCATCTGTCGAAAAGACCCTTTGGGAGAGTATTTCCAGACAATAAATCCGGGAAGAATACCGAATATAATGCACTCTCCGACACCACCGACTAGATTGATTGCAACAAGGAATATATCTGGATAGATCAGCCCAACCAAAAGTGGTGGAATGAAAGAGAATAACCATACCAGTTGTTTATTTTTGGTTCCAAGATACGTTGCTGTCAGGTCGCGTATAAAGCTCATAAGTGCAGTTCCGTTAGCCATAAAAGCTGTAGACATAGCGACTAATGCGAAAATTAACGCAATATACGTGAATACCGGTGTTTGGAGCAGTTTTCCAAGAGGGATGGTTGCCGGATCATTTCTTCCGAAAGCTGTAATCAGATCTATATGTGTGTCCGGAGCTGATAATGGAAGAGCTCCCAGGACAACCAGCAGCCATGCAATATTCATTACCATACCAATGGTTGTTCCACCGATGATCGCAGTACGAATTTTTTTTCGATCATGGTTGAGTGTACGGCATATGCTGGGAATTATGTTGTGAAAATGAAAGGCCATAAGAAGAACAGGTAATCCAGAAGGGATATATGCCCAGTCAAAATTATCAATATTTGTTGCAGAGACATCCGGTACAACCATGAAGACCAGTGCTCCAAAAGTAATCCACATTATGGTTACCATGTATGGAGTACACTTATTCATCATCTTCATGCCGAATGCGGTTATACCAGTCACAATGGCAAAATAGATAATTGTAACTATCGGTTTTGATACAGCCGACTGCAGGCTCATGATAATCGTTGAGATACCGCACAGGTAAGCGACAAGAACTCCATAAAGGATGATCATGTTTGCGATGATGGTTACCCATTTCCATGCATCGCCCAGTTCCTGTTGGAAAAAGGTTGGAAGGTCGGCATGTTCATTCGTGGTTAGACTCTTCTGCTCTGAATAAATAAGTGCAGTGTAAGTCATAAGTACCCACATGAGCAGTGTGGCAGCAACAGATGGGTAAAATCCTGCTGCACACAGATTAACAGGCAAGGCAAGAATTCCTGCACCAAGCATATTTCCAACCACTACAAACATCATAGACATGGCAGAAGCTGATTTTTCCTGAGTCATAAGCGTCTCCTGTTAAAATAACACGGAAGGTCTTTTTGAGAATGAAAGTTCTATTCAGTAAAATATATCTATGCGTGATTAACTCTGCTTGGACTATGTCCCCCCTAATGACTATTGATTGTCGCTTTAGGAGGGACATATTTTAAACTTAGCAATTATTTCAATGTGGCACCAAGATTGAGTGGGTGACAATGTATCATGTTTTCTGGTGATAGAGCTTTCTCAAGTTCTTCTTTAGACATGTATCCTTTCTCGATTACTATGTCGTAAACGGAACCTCCGGTTCTTAAAGCTTCGTTCGCTACTTGTGTTGACTTTTCATATCCAATATATGGATTGAGTGCAGTAACAAGGCCGATGCTATTTTCGACATAGCCACGGCATATATCTTCGTTGGCAGTAATTCCGGAAATACAGCGGTCAGCTAGGGTTCGAAAACCTCGTTGCATAATGGTCAGGGAATTGAGCAGGCTTGCTGCAATGACAGGCTCCATGACATTAAGTTCAAGTTGTCCGGCCTCAGCTGCCATGCTGACAGTTACGTCACTACCTATAACTGTGAAAGCAATCTGGTTGACCACTTCAGGAATTATCGGGTTGACTTTACCTGGCATAATGGATGATCCGGGAGCCATGGGTGGTAAATTAATTTCATTCAGTCCGCAGCGTGGCCCTGATGAAAGTAGGCGCAGGTCATTACATATTTTAGATATTTTAACAGCAACACGCTTAAGTACTCCGGAAAGCTGAACATAAGCTCCTGTGTCCTGAGTTGCTTCAACTAAGTCAGGTGCCAGTATAAGGTTTAACCCAGTAATTTCTTTAAGCTTTTCAGTTACCATCTGTGCATACCTGGGAGGGGCGTTGAGACCTGTCCCAATAGCTGTTCCCCCCATGTTTATTTCGCAGATAAGTTCTTTTGCCTCACGTACTCTTTCAATATCTTCACCTATCATAACTGAGTATGAAATGAATTCCTGTCCCAGTGTCATTGGCACAGCATCTTGAAGCTGTGTACGACCCATTTTCAGTATATGACTGAATTCTTCACCTTTTGAGGCAAAACTTTTTTGTAAATATTCCATGGAATCAATCAGTTGATTCATTTTTGAAATCAGGGTCAACCTCAGGCATGTTGGATAAACATCATTAGTGGACTGAGCCATATTTACATGAATATTGGGGTGCAGGTTGTCGTATTCACCTTTTTTGAAACCCATTTTCTCAAGACCAATGTTGGCAATAACTTCGTTGGCATTCATATTAGTGGATGTTCCTGCGCCGCCTTGAATTATGTCGACAATGAATTGGTCATGATATTTGCCGGCCAAAAGTTCGTCACATGCGAAAATAATAGCTTCCGTCTTTTTATCATCGAGTTTACCGAGAGCCTGATTGGTAATTGCTGCAGCCTTTTTGATATTGGCAAGTGCATAGATAATATGCGGATAGTGTGAAATGGGGATTCCGGTAATATGAAAATTCTCAAAAGCCCTTTGGGTCTGAGCTCCGTAGAATGCTTCTTCGGGAACTTGTTTAGGTCCGATGCAATCGTGTTCTTTACGAAAATTCATTTTTTTTCTCCAACATTGTGAGTAAAAGAAAGGTTTAAGTGTATGTTCCTGAATTGCTGAAAAATACTTGTCCATAATACACAAGAGTACAGTGAAATTGAGATTAATTAAAATTTATACCCATAATCATTTTTATCATATTAACGCTGGGGGTCAATACAACTTGTTGAGGCTTCACTGCACAGAGTTTAGGCAGTAAAAAATATTATTTAGAAAGGTATCAAATTTTGTTCATTTCAGTATGAAAACTGATTTTTACCATTTGCTTTAGCTCTGTACATTGCTTCATCCGCAATACGAATCAGGTCGTCTTTTTCATTACAGGTGTCAGGGAAAACAGTAATGCCTATACTTACTCCTAGTCTGTAGTTTTTGTCTGCCAGATAAAATGGAGAACGCATGGATTCAATAATGCGGTGTGCTACAGCCTCAATTTGATTATTTAAAGCAATATCTTGCAGAATAAAAATAAATTCATCGCCGCCTATGCGCGAAACAGTGTCACTTGTACGCAGACAGTTTTTAAATCTTCCAACAACCTCCTTTAATACCGCATCTCCTGCAATATGACCAAGCTCATCATTAACAGGCTTAAAGTTGTCAAGGTCCGCATAGAGTATTGCTACTTTCAGTTTTGTGCGTTTTGCATGTGCAATTGCCTGTTTAATACGGTCATCAAATAGAACTCTGTTAGGGAGCCCTGTTAGATTGTCATACATGGCCAGACGTCGCAGGGTTTCTTCGTGTTCTTTGCTTTCTGATATGTCGATTAAAAAACCTTCATAACGAATTATTTTACCATCATCGTCATAAACAGCAGTGATGGTTTCAGAAGCCCAGAAAGTGAATCCTTTACTGTTTATATGTTCTGCCTCAAATCTATCAGTGCGTCCGAATTTATTAATAATTGTATCAAGTCTTTTTCTGCTTTCAGGTGAAACATAGCATTGCTTTGAAATATCTGATACTTCGGAAATTAATTCTTCTGGAGATATATATCCGTAATAAGAAGCCATTTGTGGATTGGCGCTAATGAATTTACCCTCTGGGGTCGATTGGAAAATTCCTAACGGGGCGTTGTTGACAATACTCCGGTATTTATTTTCAGCATCGAATAATGCATATTCTCTTTTTTTACGTTCAGTAATGTCAAGTATGAAACCAACAACACTGTCTTGATCAACAAGTTTTGTACCTTTTTCAAATATCCACCTAATTGAACCATCTTTTTGCATAAGTCGGTACTCAACAGTAAAAGATTCATTTTTGCTGAGTGATTTTTCAATGTTAGATTTTATCTTGTTACGGTCTTCCGGGTGGACCATTGAAATGTATTTGAGCAATCCTCCAGAAATAAATTCCTGCTGATCAATACCGGTGATTTGTTTAATTTTAGGGCTTACATATTGTAATGTATGAGGAGGTGTCAGTTCATATTTATAAATTATTCCCGGTACATTTGCTGCTATTGCTTCAAAAATCTGGTCTTTAAGGCTAAGTTTTTTATTCTGTGAAATTAAAATTTGTTTCGAGTGGTAGTAATAGAATAAGAAAATTGCAGTAAAAATCGTAAAACCCATTAATACCATTATACCTATTTGGGCTGAACGTGCATATGTGGTTGTTTTGGTTATTTTTGCTTCAGGTGTACAAATGGCAACGACAAGTTTTAATGTGCCGAGTCTGATTGTATCCCACGCAATTAGTTTTTTAAGTATTTGCTCTTTGTGCTCTGAATAATATGTATAATTACTTTTTCCAGAACCTTCATGGAGCATCCACGAATCGAGTTGAATTAGGTCAGGAAAGTTTTGGTGTAGATCGAACACATTTTTTCCCAGTATTTTTTCATCCTGGTCAAAAACAACAGTACCTGAGCCATCAACTATAAAACTTGAACCATATTTACCTATCTGCATGGGAGTCATGTATCTATCGATAAGTTGTCCCAGGTCTATTACTACGGTCAGAACACCGGAAAAATTTTTGCCGATCCATATTGGTATGAGCATACCAATAAGCTTGGTTTCCTCAGTAATGTTAGGTGGAGGAGTTATAAAACCTTCGCGCATACCCGATAATATTGAATAATATTTAGCGGTCCATTCTTTTGCCATATTATGGGCAATCGAAAGCTTGGAAGAGCTGGTGTCGGAGGTCAGTTTTTCTGTAAAAGGACTTGTATGGAGGCTTAGAAGAATTATGGACTTTTCTTCAACCTGTGTGACTCTGAACAGCTTATTAATCGAACTGGATGAGCGGTTGTTTTCAATATAATCCTTCAGTGAGTACTGTGATAAAACCTGTGATATCTTAGAAATAGTCATAAGCCTATCGCTTATGGCTGTAGCTGCGAGCTTTGCGTTATCAGCCTGTTGCTGATTATAGATCTTTTTCTGATCACTTATAGCTGCGCTGTCGAGAAAATGGCCTGCAATTCCTGCTACAATGAGAATTGTCAGTATTACTAGCACCAATTTAAATGGAAGCCAGTTAGTCAGGAAAAAAAAATCGTGCTTTGTGTGATGCATGAGAGGCTCCGATGAATAAACCAACCAAGTATTGTTTGTATTCACGCTCGATATTTAATGCCTGTTCAAAAAGAAATTATAAATGTTTAAGTAGAGTGTTTTAAGTTATGCTTTATTTGGGCATTGCTTCGAAGTCCATCGACAATATAAATTGCAATACCACTCCAGATAAAAACAAACGTTATAAATCTAGTGCAGCTAAATGATTCTCCATAGACAAAAACTCCTAGTATTAGTGCAAGGCTTGGCGCAATATATTGCATCATTCCCAATGTTACCAACCTGAGTTTACGCGCCCCGCTTGCAAAGAAAATAAGAGGCAGTGAAGTCGCAGCTCCGGCACCTATGAGAAGTATATTTTCATTGAGCCCGACTTTAGGGTAGCTGATCTCTCCTGTAATTGCGAGCCAGATAAGATATCCTGCAGCAAGTGGAAACAGCACTGCTGTTTCCACGAATAGTCCCGGCAGGGATTCTACTTTCATAACTTTGCGAACAAGTCCGTACAGTCCGAAAGATATTGCCAGTGTAAGCGCTATAGTCGGAATTTTACCATAATCAAAAATAGAAAAGGCAACTCCGCATGCTGCGATTAATATAGCAATAACTTGTATTCTATTAAGTTTTTCTCGCATGAAGATGCAGCCAAGAAGAGCATTCATGAGCGGTGTCATATAATAGCCCATGCTTGTGTCCACCACATGTCCGTTGTTTACTGCCCAAATGTAAATATACCAATTGCATCCAATCAGGCAGCTGCTGATTACAAGGAGTAATTTACCTTTATTGTCATTAAGCGCTGTTCTTACTTCTGACCAGCGAGTTTTGAATGTGATCAGTGCAGCTACAAAAAACATGGACCAGACGATCCTGTTGCATAGAAGTTCCAGAGGGGGAACTGATTCTAGAGATTTCCAGTAAACAGGCAGCAGGCCCCACATGACAAAAGCGCCTGCTGCGAAAAATAATCCATCATGAGTATCTTTGTTCATCTATCCCGAATCCGTAATAATAGTTTGTTTAGTCGGGAATATTAAGCCAATAAAGATCTACTTGCAATCAAACTTATGTTGTAATTTTTATCTAATTATTAAATTTTTTAAGTACTTATGTCTATGCATACTATAGGTGATTTGGGACTATCGTAAAGCTTGGTGGAGACAGTTACACACTGATTTCCTGAGGCAAGAGATATGTACGGGTCTGTTGTATGCCATGTTTTGCCTGATTTGATTGTCAGGTAGTACTCTTTAAGTGAATGGTCAGCGCCTATGGGGGCAGGCTGGTAAATCAGTCTTCTGCTTTTTTTAAGTCTGAAAGGATTGCAAATTGTTTCAGATCTTTGAATTCCGTTTGTATCGATAATGTAGGCACATTCAATAGTTGAGTTTTCTGTAATAAAAGATGAAAGGATAAAATCAGCAGTACATTCTGATCCGTCGATTAGTGCTTCACGCAGTTTTCTGGTCATTCTTTTGTACGAATTTTCCATAATTTTCTGTCTGTTGAGCTTCTCAAGCATATGAGTTTTAAATCGGGAAGCCAGTGAATGTATTGGTGCTATGTCAGTATCGAGCGCTATGTCTGCAGACACTGGTTTACCAAAATAGTATCCCTGAAAAACATCTATCCCAAGGCTCATGAGCGTTAAGGCCTCTTGTGTTGTCTCTACTCCTTCAGCAAGTGGCAGAGAGCCTATGCTTTTTGCCAGATTTACCAATGAACGTGTTACTTCAAGGTTGTGAAACTTTTCGTTGATATCAGTAATCAATGAGCGGTCTATTTTGATTATATCAGGCTTTAGTTTAGGAATTCGATCTAAGTTGGAATGGCCCGTCCCAATATCATCAAGTGCTATGAGAAAACCGCGTTTTCGTGAATTTTCAACAAATTTTTCCAGGGTCAGATCACTGCCTGCCTTTGATTCAATTATCTCTAAAATAAGATTGCTTACTGAGACTTCGCATTCTGCAGCCATTTTACCGGTCAATCCGTAGTCTATCGTATCACTGTTTATTATTGCTGCATCAATGTTGATAGATAAAAGCAGGGTACGGTCTTTTTTGGAAATGGGGGCAAAAGTTTCAAGAGCTTTTTTGCGACAGGCTCTGTCGAGTCTGGTTAAAGTCCAGAGGTCTTTGCACATGGAGAAAAGTTCTACAGGGGGGATCAGTTCGCCTGTATAAGGGTTAACTGCTCTGGAAAGAGCTTCAAAACCAATCAGGGATTTACGGTTCATGGATACAAGTGGCTGCAGGACCGTTATTAAACATTCACGTTCTATTATTTCATGGATAGCGATCGTAGGAGATGTATTCATATGAGCAACCGTTTTCAACTGATCAAATTAATTTATTTTATTAATACGGCCGGAAGGGTGGGAAGTCCCTTCCGGCCGAGCTAGGCTTGATGGAGGTGGTCATCAAACCTTGGCCGGCTATTTCTGCCGATGATATGGCCGGCCATTTATACACTGATTGGGGTTATAGTGTTTCTTCACCAGTTCTGATTCTGATGGTCCTGTTGAGATCCTGAACAAAGATGACACCGTCACCTTCTTTACCTGTCTGGGCACCAGTTTTAATTGCTTCCAGCGCTGAGTCCAGTTTTTCTTCGCAGAGACCAATTTCAATGCGGATTTTTTTGAGCAGGTTTACTTCCATAACTACGCCACGGTATGTTTCGGTGAATCCTGCCTGTCTTCCTGAGCCGAGTATGTTGGTTACTGATACTGAGTAAATGCCTTTTGTGTAGAGAGCCTGTTTAACCGGAGTCAGGCACTCGGGGCGGACATATGCGATGATAAGTTTCATTATATTGTTCCTCTCTATGTGATGGTTCGATTATTCGTTGGAGAAGATCTGGAAACCGTTATAGGACTCCATGCCATGTTCAGCAATATCGAGACCTTTCATTTCTTCTTCAGCTGTTACTCTGATTCCAAGTATTGCCTTAGCGATGGAGAATGCGATCAGACCTGCACCGAAAGCCCAGACAAAGCATACTGCGATACCGATAAGCTGTGGAGTTACAAGAGAGAATCCGCCGCCGTAAAAGAGGCCGCCTGCTCCGTCATTAAGTGCGGGAGCTGTGAATAGGCCACAAGCAAGTGTTCCCCATGCTCCGCATATACCGTGAACGGAAACTGCACCAACCGGGTCATCAATCTTGAGAATTTTATCAATAAATTCGATTGAGAGTACTACGAGGATACCTGCAATAATTCCGATGATGATTGATGCTGAAGGTGTTACTGTTGCACAGCCGGCGGTGATACCTACCAGTCCTGCCAGCGCACCGTTACAGGTCATGGAAATATCCGGTTTGCCGTATTTAAACCATGAGGTGAACATTGCTGCGGCTGTTCCCCCACATGCAGAGAGACTTGTAGTTACTGCGATAAGACCGATTGAGCCGTCAGCTGTTGTAGTTGAGCCAGGGTTGAAACCGAACCAACCGAACCAAAGAATGAATACGCCGAGGGATGCTAAAGGAATGTTGTGGCCGGGGATAGCTTTTGCTTTGCCGTCTGCGGTATATTTACCGATGCGGGGTCCAAGCATCATTGCGCCTGCAAGAGCAACCCATCCACCAACAGAGTGGACAACTGTTGAGCCTGCAAAGTCCATGAATCCAAGGCCTTCAAGCCAGCCTGCACCTGAATCGCCGAGCCAGAGAGATCCCCATGCCCAGTGTCCTGAAATAGGATAGATCAGACCTGTTACTATACAGGTGACGATTATATATCCACTGAATTTTGTGCGTTCTGCAATACCACCGGATACGATTGTTGCTGCTGTAGCGGCAAATACAGACTGAAAGAACCAGAATGTCAAAGTCCACTGTGAGTCAGGGTCGGTAAGACCGACGCCTGCAAGTGAGAAACCTGAAGTTCCTACAAACCCGCCGGCATCAAGGCCGAACATCAGTCCGAAACCGAACAGGTAAAAGATGATTGATCCAAGGGCGAAATCAAGAAAGTTTTTCATCAGGATGTTACCGGCACTCTTTGCTCTGGTAAAACCTGCTTCTACGCAAGCAAAGCCAGCCTGCATGAACATAACGAGAATTGCTGCCAGAAGTGTCCAAAGAATATTGGCGTGGGTCTGAGTCATGAACTCTTCGCCAGCGAATGCTGCGGTAGGTGCTGCCAGGAGCAAGAGAGTTACAAGGGCCGGAATTTTACGGCCCGCCAGTGAAAGTTTAGTAGTCATACAGTCCTCCTTAGGGGTGTTGATTGCTTCAAGGATAAGTTTTCCTAAGCACGGACTGTGCCAATATTGTAAGTTGTTTAAATTGCAGGATATTTTTAAGAAGACTTAAAAAATACGATTACAAAATTGTATTATTGTACTTTTTTGTCGTATATTTTTCAGTATTAAATTACAAAAAGGTAAAATTTATAAAATTAAGTGTCGTAAACATAGTATGCAAAATAACAAATATCGGCCATTATATTAATGATGGTAAAAAAATAAAGAAAGTTGTTGACAGTTTTTTTCGAGTTTGGTTAATTAAAACCCATGCAGACATTTAACACCTTGGGCACCGGCCTCTCATATTTTTTCTACTTTTTTTATTTTTGGTGCACCCACGCTTGTGGTCAGGTGGAGGTTTGCTCGTTTAAAAAGTAGAAAACGAAATAAAGCAAACGACCTCTACGAAGGGCCGCAGGCGAAGACTCGCCGGCGGCCCTTTTCTTTTATCCAGGCCGCCACAGGAAAGCGGAGCTCTCAAGCAGAGGCTAACCAGATGGAGAAATAAAATGCAGATTGGTAAAAGTGTACGAATAGAGCGGATAATCAATCGTAATACCGGCAGAACAATCATTGTCCCTATGGATCATGGTGTTAGTGTCGGGCCTCTCAAGGGATTGCGTAACATGCGCAGAGCGGTTAATGACATGGTGAAAGGCGGAGCAAATGCGGTGCTCATGCATAAGGGCCTTGTTCGCTGCTCTCACCGTGAAGAAGGCGGAGACGTCGGATTAATTGTCCATCTTTCAGCTTCAACCTCCCTTTCTCCCACTCCAAATGCAAAAACTCTGGTCGGCACTGTTGAAGATGGTCTCCGTCTTGGTGCTGATGCCGTTTCCGTTCATGTAAATCTTGGTGATGAGACTGAATCCAAGATGCTTTCCGATCTAGGTGAAGTCGCTTCTGCCGCTACCAGCTGGGGTGTTCCTGTTCTGGCTATGGTTTATGCTCGTGGTCCTAAAATTAAAGATGAATTTGATCCTGAAGTCGTTGCTCACTGTGCCAGGATGGGAGAAGAGTTGGGCGCTGACATCGTTAAAGTCTCTTATACTGGAAATGTTGAGACATTTGGTGAAGTTGTTGACGGATGTTGCATTCCGGTTGTTATTGCCGGCGGTCCTAAGCTTGATTCCACTCGAGATTTTTTGCAGATGGTTTCCGATTCCATTACTGCTGGCGGAGCAGGCCTTTCTGTTGGACGAAATGTTTTTCAACACAAAAATCGTGTAAGACTTGTTCAAGCTCTGCACAAAATTGTTCATGAAGATGTATCCGTAGATGATGCCCTCAAATACATCGGCGAATAGTAAAATCAGGAAATCGTAATGAAAAAGATTATATACAAAGCAATCCCATTTGATAAAAACCTTGTGACTCTGGCGCTTGAGTCCGGTGTTGACGCTGTCCTCACCACTCCAGATCGTAAGAAGGACATAGAGTCTTTGGGACGTGTTACAGTTCTCACACCGGAAGATATTCCAACAGTTGCCATCAATGAAAAGTCGGATGAAGAAATTGCAGTAAACCTTGCTCAGAAAGGCAAAGACGTTTGTCTTGCTGCCGGATGGGAAATCATTCCTGTTGAAAATATTCTTGCTCAGGTTGAGAGTCTTGCTCTTGAGGCCGAATCCCTAGACAGGGCAAGACTTGCTGCAGGAGTTCTTGAGCGCGGTGCTGATACCATAGTGGTCACTCCCGAGGGAGCTGCGGACCTGAAGACAATTGTTGCAGAACTGAAACTTAGTCAGGGTAAAATGGAATTACAAAAGGCGGTAATTACTGATATTGAATCCGCAGGTCTTGGACACCGGGTCTGTGTTGATACGATTTCAATGCTCAAGAAAGGGCAGGGTATGCTTACTGGGAATTCCAGTGCTTTTACATTTTTGGTACATGCTGAGACTGAGTCAAATCCATATGTTGCAGCCCGTCCTTTTCGAGTAAATGCTGGTGCTGTTCATGCGTATGTACAGATGCCGGGTGATAAAACTACATATCTTGAAGAGTTGTCTTCAGGTGCTGAAGTTCTGATTGTGGACGCACAGGGCAACACTTCCATAGCTGTTGTTGGTAGAAGTAAGGTTGAAGTACGGCCTATGCTGCTCATAACTGCAGAAGTTGCTACAGATAATGGTCCTGTTTCAGGTAAAGTCTTTTTGCAGAACGCCGAGACAATTCGAGTGGTCAGCGGTAAAGGTGAGCCTGTAAGTGTTGTAACCCTGAAAAAGGGTGATGAAATTCTTTGCCGTATTGATGAAGCCGGACGCCATTTCGGTATGCGCATCAGCGAAGAGATTGTAGAGGAATAATAAAAAATGTCAGAGTCCAGCAAAAATAATTTAGGCAGTCTGAGAGAAGAAATAGATTCCCTCGATAGTGAAATTTTAGAACTTCTTAACAAGCGCGCTGCTGCATCGTTGTCAGTCGGCGCAATAAAAGCAGGCTCTTCTGATCAGATTTTTAAGCCTTTCCGTGAGCAGGAAGTTCTTCAAGGGCTGACCGGACGTAATCCAGGACCTCTTCCTTCAGAACACCTTGAAGCCATATATCGTGAAATTATTTCATCTTCACGCAGACTGCAACGACCTGAAAGAGTAGTCTATCTCGGCCCGGAAGGAACCTTTTCATATTTTGCAGGGCTACAGCATATGGGGCGTCAGGCCGACATGATCCCCAAAAATAATTTTGAAGATATTTTTGTGGCTGTATCCAAGGGGGAAGCCGATTTAGGTATCATTCCTCTTGAAAATTCGCTCAAGGGTACGGTTGGACAGAATGTTGATCTTTTCATGCGATATCCGGTTTATATTCAGGCCGAGCTATACCATCGTATCAGTCACGGGCTCATCAGTAAGGGTGTTGGACTTGATGAGATTAAAACTGTCTATTCACATTCCAAGGCTCTAGAGCAATGTACCGGATGGCTTCGCGCCAACCTGCCAGGTGTACCTCTTGTGCCTGTGGACTCTACTGCTCAGGCAGCCCAGATGGTTGCTGACAGTGATGAACCCATAGCCGCACTGGGACACGTTAAACTTGCAAATATTTTTGGTTTGCACGTCGTAGCTGAGGCTATAGAGGATCTTTCTGATAACTGGACTCGTTTTCTTATTATAGGACCAAAGCCAGGTAAAGAAGGGAAAAGAGATAAGACAACCATACTTTTCACCACTCCGGATAGACCCGGTGCTCTTGTTTCAGTTTTGAATGAGTTGTACGGCAAAGATATTAATATGACCAAGCTGGAATCTCGTCCCTTTCTAGGTGAAAAATGGAAATACATGTTTTTTGTAGATTTACAAGGTGATCTCAGGGCTGAAGAATATGAAAGTCTCATTGAAGACCTTAAATCTCGCTGCCTAACATTCAAGATTCTCGGTAGTTATCCCGGAGGATCACAGAACGGCAGTACGTTCTAATTATATATAGATGTGTTGATCATCTCAGTATTTTCCTTAAATAAAGTTTTTTACCGACTGAAAATAGTCAGGATAGAATATAATGACTTCTGATAATTGTATAATTGTTAAGGCTCCTTCATCCAAATCTCTGTCTCACAGAGCTCTTATTGCGGGCGCTCTTTCAGAAGGGACGACAGTTGTTCTTGATCCTCTGGACAGTAATGATATCAATCGGACAATGGATTGCCTTAGTACAATGGGGGCTGAGTTCAACGTTGATGCCGGAGCAACTTCTGTCACAGGTATGAATAGCGGACCTAAGGGCGGGGATAAAGAACCTGCCGTTCTTGAGATGCGTGATTCCGGTACCACCTGCCGTTTAATCACGGCTATTGCCGGCGCTGGAAAAGGCCTTTTCCGGGTGCAGGGAACTCCCCGTATGCATGATCGGCCTATCGGTGCATTGACCTGTGCTCTCGAATCGCAGGGAGTGAAAGTTACTTTTTCTGATAAGAAAGGCTATCCTCCTGTTACTCTGGAGGCTCATGAGTTTAGTGGCAAGGAAATGAATATTTCCCTTGAAGAATCCAGTCAGTATCTTTCCGGCTTGCTTTTAGCTGCTCCATTAGCTAAAGAGGTAACAACCATAAATGTAACAGGTAAAAAAGCAGTTTCATGGCCTTACGTTGCCCTGACTCTCAATGTTATGGAAGATTTCAGAATTTCTTTTGAGGTCCAGGTTAAACATGACGGAGGGTGGAGAAAAGTAGACTGGAGAAAGGTCGAAAAGGTTGTTCCCGGTGAAATTCGTTTTGTAGTCAAACCTTCCAAATTTGTACGTGATGAATATTACGTTGAAGGTGACTGGTCTAACGCCTCATATTTTCTTGCAGCAGGAGCGGTAGGCAATAAACCTGTTAAAATTGAAGGTATGTCCACTAAGTCACTTCAGGGTGATCGTGCAATTATGAGCATCCTGCAATCCATGGGTGCAAAGATTGAAAGTGATGACCACAGTGTAACGGTATATCCCTCAAAGCTGCACGGAGTAGAAGTCGACATGGGGCTTTGTCCTGATCTGGTCCCGACAGTAGCTGTTGCTGCAGCTTTTGCAGATAGTCCTACCACTATTACTAACGTGGCACATCTTCGTATCAAAGAGTGTGATAGACTTGAAGCAAGTGCTGCAGAAGTCATGAGAGCAGGTGGTAAAGCTGAAATAGGTGAAGATTTTATCACTATAATTCCTGCACCTCTTAGAAAGGGCGAGCGGATTGTATTCAGTACTTACGATGATCACCGTCTTGCTATGAGCACAGCTATTTTTTCAATGGCGGGTATTGAAGCAATTCCAGAAGAGCCCGGATGTGTAGCAAAGTCTTTTCCAGGTTTCTGGGATGAGTGGGCAAAAGTAACTAAAGGAAACGGTTGTTAAGATGGAGTGCGGGTTTAATAAAATACACAGCATAGCCGTCATCGGTTCACGCGGACAGATGGGTGGGTTTCTCGCGCTCAAAGCTGAACGTGCCGGGCTGCTGGTACACCGTTTTGACCAGCCTCTTGATGAGGCTGAAATGGCACGCCAGTTACCGCATACCGATTTTGTCCTTTTGTGCATTCCAGTAACAGTAATGGATGAAGTTTTGCCATTAGTTATTCCGCATATGAAAGAAGGCGCAATTTTATCTGATGTAGGTTCTGTAAAAGGACGTCCTTTGCAGCAGATGCTACGTGTTTATGATGGCCCGGTAGTAGGGACCCATCCTTTATTCGGCCCTGTAATTCCTACTGATTTTAACCCAACGGTAGCGCTTGTTACTGAACGTGAAGAGGATAAGCCTGCACTTCTGGCCGTGAAAGATTTTTTTGAACGACTTGATTTCGGTGCTTTTGAATCCACAGTGGAAGAGCATGACAAGGCTATGGCTATGATTCAGGCTCTTAATTTCAGTTCTACAATTGCTTTTCTGGCTTGCTCCAGAGAAATTTCCAATATTGATAAATTTGTAACTCCGTCTTTTAAGCGCAGGCTTGAGTCTGCACGTAAGATGGTAACTCAGGACAGTGATCTTTTCGTGACTATTTCTGATGCTAATCAGTACAGCCTCGAAGCTATCCGTCTTTTCCGTTCTTTTCTGTCCCTCGCAGCAGCGGGTGATATGGATCTGCTTGCAGATCGTGCTTCTTGGTGGTGGCGTGAAAGCAATACCTAGGGAGAAGTGTATCTGACGCAATATTAAGCCGCATTCTCCCTGAGGATGCGGCTTTTTTTATGAATTAATATCAGAATGAATTTATTTGGCTACCATAGCTTTGTCTTTGAGGACTGTGAAAGTCAGGCAAATGCTCATTATCTAACATGGAGAGAAAAATGAAAATCGAACTTACTCAGTATGGCAAATGGTTGCCGGCTGATACGCAGACCCCGATCAGTCTGTATTTAGGGCTTGTGGGTGATGCGCCGGGTATTCTTTTGGAGAGTGCCGAGGTTGACGGGCGGCTTGGCAGATACAGTCTGATTGCATGGGATTTCAGACTCAAGCTTTCACCCGTCAGCGGTAAGCTTTCGGTAGAATGTGCTGATTCAAGGCTGGCCGGTCTGGCTACATATTCAGGAATGGATTTTCTGGATGGTATGCGTGCGGTCATGAAGGCTTTGCATATAAATCCTCAACCTGAAGTTGGAGAACTGCCATCTCTTACCCGCGGGCTTTACGGGACTATGGGGTATGGCATTGCCGGTATGCTTGAACCTAAACTTAAGGATAAGCTTCCGGCGGAAGATGCAGAAGTACGTTTAGCATTACCGGGCAGGGTGGTATTATTTGATCACCTTAAACACAGCTGCTGTTTTCTTTCATTGGATAAGGACGCAACTCCTCAATTTACACCGCCTGTTTTCGGAGCAGAGTGCGAACCTACCAAAGTAGGGGAGCCTGTAGCTGTTCCCGGTAAAGAAAAATATATGTCCGGAGTTCGGAAAGTTAAAGATTTGATTGCTGACGGTGAGTGTATTCAGGTGGTCCTTTCCACCCGTTTTTCTGCTCCGTTCAGTGGTGATTCTTTTGATCTTTATCGCAGATTGAGACAGGCCAATCCTTCTCCGTTCATGTTTTACATGAAATTCAGTCGAGAAGAGATTTTGCTTGGTTCTTCCCCTGAGATGATGGCTCGCTGCGAAAAAGGCAGATTGGAAGTCCGTCCCATCGCCGGAACTCGTCCGCGCGGTAAAGATGCAGCAGGAGACCGCAAGTATGCCGAAGAGTTAATGGCCGATCCAAAAGAACGTGCTGAACATGTTATGCTTGTAGACCTTGGACGTAATGATCTCGGACGTATTGCTAAACCCGGCAGTGTATCTGTGGAAAAATTCATGCAGATTGAATATTTCAGTCACGTTATGCATATAACTTCTTATGTTGAGGCCGATCTGCGTGATGATCATGATGCATTAGATGTTCTGCAGGCTACTTTTCCGGCAGGGACACTTTCCGGTGCTCCTAAAATAAGGGCCATGGAAATTATCTCTGAGATCGAAGATGTACCGCGTGGCCCTTACGGCGGCTGCATCGGTTTCATCGGTCTGGATAAAGACTCTGTGAATCTTGATACAGGAATAACTATACGCTCCATGTGGATTCGTGACGGTAAATGCCATTGGCAGGCCGGAGCCGGAATCGTTTATGATTCTGATCTTGAAATGGAATGGTTGGAATGCAACAACAAGGCCAGAGTTTTAAGGGAAATTTTGCAGTCGGAGGGTGGAGATGTTTTTACTCGTAGATAATTTTGATTCGTTTACTTTTAATCTTGTGCAGGCATTTCAGCAACTGGGTGCAGAACCACTTGTGTTACGTAATGACCGTGAAGAAATTCTTGAACTGGCTGAATCCGGTAAGCTTAAAAGAGTATGCCTTTCCCCTGGTCCAAGTAATCCTGAAAATGCAGGGTTGTCATTGGAATTCTTATCCAGACTTCCAAAAGATATTCCTGTGTTCGGAGTGTGCCTTGGACATCAGACTTTAGGTCATTTTGCCGGGGCATCAGTGGTCAGGGCCGGACGGATTATGCATGGTAAGACTTCAGACATATATCATAAAGGTGAAGGTCTTTTTAGTGGCCTTGATGATCCATTTGAGGTCTGCCGCTACCATTCATTGGTCGTAAATGTCGATGAAGCACCTGATTTACTGGAGCTCACCGCCTGGACAGACCAGCAGGAAGTTATGGGACTCAGGTATAAAGATCGTCCGTGGGTCGGAGTTCAGTTTCATCCTGAGTCTATTTTGACTCCAGATGGACCTAAACTTTTGAAAAACTTTTTGGACGGAAATATTTAGCAATATCATTATATAAAGAAGCAGGTGAATGAAAATGTCTCAGAGTATAACAGACGCATTGACTGAATTGACTTTTGGGCGCGACCTGACAACTGAGCAGGCCGATTGTGTTTTTGAGAGTCTTTTTTCAGGAGAGATGACTTCATCTCAGGCCGGAGCTCTGCTCATGGGGCTGCGTATTAAAGGTGAAACCGCAACTGAAGTTGCGGCCGGAGTTCGCGCAGCTCTTCGTGAAGCTAAACTTATCAAAGGCTTGAACAGTGCGCGTATTGACACTTGCGGTACAGGCGGTGACGGCTCAAATAGCTTTAACTGTTCAACGGCAGTAGCACTTTATCTAGCTGATATGGGCTATGCTGTGGTTAAGCATGGTAACCGAGCTGTATCATCATCATGCGGCAGCGCCGATGTCCTGGAAGATTTAGGCATTTCACTAGGAACTGCAGCAGGTGAAGCTCGTGAAGTTTTGGAACGGGATAAATTTGTGTTCCTTTTTGCTCCGAATTATCACCCCGCATTTGGTAAAATTGCTCCAATACGTAAGGAGCTAGGTATCCCTACTTTATTTAATTTGATGGGGCCGCTTCTTAATCCGGCCCGTCCTACTCATCAGATTCTTGGAGTAGGACGGCCTGAAATCATGTATCTCATGGCAGAAGTTCTGGCTTTGACAAATGTTGATAAAGCGTACGTTGTGCATGGAGCTGGTAATTTTGATGAACTTACTCCGTTCGGAATAAATGATGCGGTTCTGGTTGAGAATGGTAAATTATCCGAGGTTAAAATTAATCCTGCTGATTATGGTTTTGCACCGGCAACTCCTGAAGACGTAGCTGTTAAAAACCGTCCAGAAGCTTTGAAAACTATCCGTAAGGTTCTTTCCGGGAATGCTCCGCAGGCTATGCTTGATATGGTTGCCCTTAATCTTGGCGCAGCAATTTCACTTATGGACGGAATTTCTTTGGCAGATGGTATTGAGAAAGCAAAAGTTAAGGTCGCCAAGGGCGTTGATAAGGAATATTAAGCCATGCTTGATAAGTTTCGTAAATCAAAACAAGCAGAAGTGGATATGCTCCATAGGCTGGAATCTGAAGGCAGGCTTCCAGCTCCATACACTGGCGACCGTCCTTCATTTGCTGATGCCATACGTAGAAACACCGAAGGCATGAACGTGATTGCTGAATATAAGCGGGCCTCTCCTTCTAAAGGTGATATTAATCTAGGGCTGAGCGCTGCGGATGTTGCGAGTATGTATGCTGCCGGAGGAGCTTCTGCTATTTCCGTGCTGACTGAGGAGAATTATTTTAAAGGTGATTTAAGTTATCTCGACGAAATAAAATCTTGTGGTTTGCCCATGCTGCGTAAGGATTTTCTTGTTGATCCTTTGCAAGTGACTCAGACTTTGGCAACTCCTGCATCTGCATTGCTGGTCATCGTGCGAATGTTTGCTGATGACGCAAAATTAAAAGAGATGATCGACAAGGCTCACGAGTGCGGCCTTGCAGCTGTTGTTGAAGCCTTTGATGAACTTGATCTTAAACGTGCTAAGAATGCCGGGGCTAAAATCATTCAGATTAACAACCGTGATCTTGATACCTTGGGCATAGACATGAATCGCTCCATAGATTTCATCAGGCAGAAGGATGATGGTGAAATATGGATTTGTGCAAGCGGAATCAATGAGCCTGAAGACTGTATGCAAATGAATAAACTTGGCTACGACACTGTGCTGGTTGGAACTTCTATTATGTCCAGTCCAGATCCACAGGCTAAGCTTGCTGATCTTGTGGCGGGGGCAAAGTCATGAGTCTGCTGGTGAAGGTGTGCGGAATGACCAGAGCAGAAGATGTCAACGCCTGCGAAAAGTTGGGGGTTGATTTTCTGGGATTCATTTTTCACCAATCAAGCCCGCGCAATGTGGACGAAATGTTTGTCCGGTCAATTAAAACTGAATCAGCAAAAAAAGTTGGAGTCTTCGTAAAGCAGAGCGCAGCTGAAGTTGCCAGAATAATGGATAACGGTGCTCTTGATTTTGCTCAGTTGCATGGTGCTCAGAATGAAGAATTCTGTAAGACGATCGGTAGAGAGAGAGTCATTAAGGTTCTTTGGCCTCAACGGTATGAGTCGTTCAAAGAGTTTCAGGATGATATTGATCGCTTTGCACCATATTGTTCCTATATGTTGTTTGATGCAGGTAGTTCAGGAGGCGGGCACGGTGTATCCATTAATTTTGATGTTTTTAAGAATGTGACAGTACCTATGCCGTGGCTTCTTGCCGGAGGTCTTTCTGATGATAATCTCGCACAAGCACTTGCCACAGCAAAGCCGTATGGAGTTGATTTAAATTCTGGTGTTGAATCGGCTCCCGGTATTAAAGATAATAATAAATTGAGCGCAGCATTTGGGTGTATCCGCTCAGATAAGATGAGGAAATAGTCATGAAAAAAGGATATTTTGGAAAATTTGGCGGTCAGTTTGTGCCTGAATTGCTTATGCCTCCGTTGCTTGAGCTTGAAGAGGCCATGGAAAAAATAATGAAATCAAATGAGTTTCAGCAGGAATTCACTCGTTTATTGAAAGATTTCGTAGGTCGCCCAACTGCATTGACTCATTGCGCGAATATTTCCCGTGAGCTGGGTTTCAATCTCTGGCTCAAACGTGAAGATCTTGCTCATACCGGAGCACATAAAGTTAACAATACTGTCGGTCAGGCTCTGCTCACCAAGATGATGGGTAAACCAATGCTTCTGGCAGAAACCGGTGCAGGGCAGCACGGTGTCGCAACCGCAACTGCCGCTGCTCTGCTTGATCTAGATTGTGAAATCTATATGGGGGCGTTGGACGTAAAACGCCAGTCACATAACGTACGCCGAATGGAACTTTTGGGAGCGAAATGCGTACCTGTCGAGTCTGGAACACAAACGCTCAAAGATGCAATTAATGCCGCTTTGCGTAAGTGGATATCTGCACAGCAGACAACTCATTATTGCTTCGGTACTGCTGCCGGACCTCATCCTTTTCCATTGCTGGTTAGAGAGTTTCAGTCTGTTATCGGGCGTGAAGCAAAAGCTCAGTTCAAGGAAAAAACAGGTGAGCTTCCTTACATGGTTGTTGCCTGTGTCGGCGGCGGTTCCAATGCTATTGGTATGTTTCATGAGTTTGTTCAGGAAACATCAGTTAAAATTGTCGGGGTTGAAGCTGCAGGAACAGGTGAACCGGGATGTACAAATTCAGCCCCCATTAATCTGGGAACTCCCGGTGTACTGCATGGTATGAACACTTTGCTGCTCCAAAGTGAGGAAGGTCAGATCCTGCCATCTCATTCAATTGCTGCCGGGCTGGATTACCCCGGTGTAGGTCCTGAACATGTTCATCTGCATGATATCGGACGTGCTCAGTATGGCACTGTAAATGACCATCAGGCGATGAATGCTTTTCAGATGCTGTGCAAAAAGGAAGGAATCCTGCCTGCACTTGAAAGCTCTCATGCTGTAGCCTGGGTGCTTGAAAACAGGAAATCTATCCCCAAAGAAGCAAATGTTATAGTCAACCTGTCCGGTCGTGGTGACAAGGATATGGATATTCTGGAAGATTACCTTGCGAATCACGCAAAATAGTGGAGTCATATAAAATGAGTATTACCAAACTTGCAGATAAAATTAATGAAGCTAAAGCACAGGGCCGTACCGCTTTGATTCCGTTTTTACCAGGTGGATATCCTGACCGTGAACAATTCTGGAAAGAAATACTTGAACTGGACGAAAATGGCGCAGATGTAATTGAAATCGGTATGCCTTTTTCTGATCCTGTTGCTGATGGACCTGTTGTTGAAGCTGCATCGCTTAAATGTCTAGCCGACGGAATAGATTTAAAATGGATTCTGGCTGGTCTTTCTGATCACCGTGCAAAAATCAGGGCTGGAATCCTGCTTATGGGATATTACAACCCGGTATTGCAGTATGGTCTGGAAAAATTTGCTAAAGATGCTCGTGAAGCAGGAGTCAACGGCCTGATTATAGCAGATTTGCCTTATGAAGAAGGGGTTGAATTCAGAGAATTGCTTGCTAAGTATGATATCGCATTGATTCCTCTGGTGGGGCTGAATACAAAACCTGAGCGTATGGACCTTTATGCGAAAGATGGCAATGGTTTCTGCTACTATGTATCAGTTCTGGGAACCACTGGTGACCGTGACAGTTTGCCCGAAGAAATTAAAGCAGGGCTCAAACAGGCTCAGGAAATATTTGATATTCCGGTGGCTCTGGGATTCGGGCTTAAAAATCCATCACAACTGGAATCTCTGGAAGGACTTGTGGATGGCGCCGTATTCGGGTCCGCTCTTATCCGTCACATTGATGAAGGTAAAAGCAGTGCTGAGTTTATGAAGGTCTGGAAATAAATAAAGTTAAGAGTTTTTAACACTCCTACATATATTAAGAAGGGGAACTTTATGTGCAAAAAAGTTTCCCTTCTTCGCTTTTAAATTCATTAACCTTTTGAGTATTACTAAAATTATCTGCCAGTCGGTCGTATACTGGTTACTGGTATATAACTTTCCAGTCTTTAATTCTTTTGTCTTTAATTCCTGATTGGTATAAAGCCCGCTCCAGCGTTCCGTCTTCCCTAAGTTTTTTTAGCCCGCATTGTAATGCTGTAAATATTTTTTTTCCATCCGGGTGTCTTTTTGAAACCATGAAATGCCTACTGTACGGGAAAATAATTTTTACTCCCTTGATAACTTTTACAGGCGCATCATTTTTTTTGTATATAAAATCTGGACTTCTACTTAATTCTAGAAGTAAAAAATCAGCTCTTCTTTTATTGAGCATTTTAAATAGTAGATCATATTTAGGTGCAGTCTGGATTCTTTTAAATCCCATCATTTTTAAAAGATCGATGTCTATAGTCCATGAAGATTCTGTCAAAGGACAGTATTGTAAAAGTTGTTTCAGATCAGGCTTGGACTTCAGGAGGGGAGAGTCTTTATACGTGTAGATTCCTTTTTCAAAATCACCTTTGCGTATAAAAGGATCAGTTTTGTAAACAGAATCATCAAAGTCCATTTCCCACATATCTGTCGCCAGAATTGAAACTTTACCTTTTTTTACTTCGGCAAGACTTCTTGCTATATTTGGATAACTTGCAAAACGTATTTCAGCATCCATACCACCCATTTTAAGTGCCTGCTGAATGATAAGTAGTGAAGTTACCGGACGGGATGCAATGTGAGATGTGTAATCTTTTATAGCGAAAGGATCTCCTCCTTTTTCTTTTACTAATTTATCATAGCCTGTTTTTGTACCTTTCAGTCCCGCAGCATATATAATCTCACGGGCTTCAGTTGATGATGTGAAGCTTAAAGTGGCTATGATAATAAACAATAATATTCGCATGGTACCCATATTGTCTTTTATTTTAAACTACCCCTGTATTTGTCGGTAATTCTACAATAATTTTAAATCCATCTACAGAGTTCTCGGCCCTTATTGCTCCATTATGAATCAATGTTATTTTTTGAGCCGCAGCGAGTCCTAAACCTGAACCTGGAATTTCATGTCCTTTCAGGCGGTGGAAGGGGTTAAATATTTCTTCAAGATCTTCTTTTGGTAATGGGGCGTGGGTGTTGATTACTTCAATTCTAGCTATGTTTTTAGAATAAGAAAGTTTGATCGAAACAGTTCCTTTATTTTCAGTATATTTGTAAGCATTACCAAGAATGTTATCTATTATAACGCGTAGCCCATTTCGGTTGCAATTGGAAATTTTTATTTCTGAAAGTTCTTCGTTAATTTTTAATTTATTCCGGCTGGCACTGTGCTCATATTGAAAAAGCAGGTCTTTGATCAGGGCTTTTAGGTCAGCAGTCTCATTCATCGCCGGAGACTTTTCCAAATCTAGTTTAGAGAATTCAATTATTTTGCCGATTAGTTCATCCATGTGGCTTATTTCCAGTTGCATTCCATGTACAAAAGTTTTGCAGCCAGAGGTTTGGTTGTTTTCAATCTTTTCTTTGAGCATTTCAAGTGAGATTCTCATCCGCGTCAGAGGGCTGCGAAGTTCGTGGGATACATTGGCCGTCAGCTCCCGGCTTGATTTTACTCTTTTTTCAAGCCCTTCAGCCATGTTATTAAAAGCCCTTGCAAGTTCTGATATTTCATCTTTACCTTTTATTTCAACACGCTGCCTCAGATTCCCCTGTTCTATTTTAGAGGCTGTATGGGTCATAAGTTTAATCGGTCTGATCATACGTCTGGTAACCGGAATAAGGAATATTGCCGCAATAATGGTTACAATAATTTGAGCCCGGAGGAACCACATTTCATCAGTAAATTTATGAATAGAATGTACAAGGTGATAGGTAAAAGGATACCCCTCTGGTAAGTTAGCTGTATATACTGCATATATATTTTTAACCCCTTTTTTCTTTTTTTTATAAATATATATTCCTTCAGAAGATTTTGTTGCTTCTTCACTTGTGTATGCAGATATATTGGGATTTATTTTGTCAGAGGAGGCTACAATTTCACCATATGGGCCGGTGATCCATATTTGAGCATGGAATGATTTTCCAAGTGTTTGCAACAAAGTGGTTAGAGTTTTGCTCTCATATTCTGCAGAAATGTATTTTGCTCCAAGTTCCATTTCAGTCAGGTTTTTTATAGCCATAATCTGTATATTTATGTGCTTAACAATAGGGCTTTGTGCCCATGACATTTGGAGAAAAGCAAAAACGGCTAATTCTGAAACTATAAGAACTAACATAAAAGAAAGAAATATTTTGAGATACAGACGGCTTATTCTCATATTTCGCTCACGAACATATATCCGGTTCCCCATACAGTTTTGATGCGTGATTCATGCATCGGATATGGTTTTAAAAGGGCTCGAAGCTTACTGATGTGAACGTCAATTGACCGGTCAAAAGCATTAAAATCTTTGCCCCAAACAGATGTCATAAGATCGTCACGGGTGAGTGGTTTGGCTGGATTTTCCATTAGTGCTTTTATCAATTTGAATTCGGTTGAAGATAGTTCAAGTGATTCTCCATCAATTTCAAGACGTTGATGGGCCAAGTGCAAAACTATCCCTGCTACTGTTATCTGCCCGGAATTATTGATAGCTGTTCTTTTGCTATCTTGTGCCCGGCGCAGCACTGCTTTAATTCGGGCCAATAGTTCCCGTGGATTAAATGGTTTGGAAATATAGTCATCAGCACCCAGTTCTAATCCAACAATTCTATCTGTGTCTTCCCCTTTGGCCGTTAGCATAATAACTGGAATGTTGGAATGCGGGCGAAGTTCGCGCAGTACCTCAAGACCGTCTTTTCCCGGCATCATAATATCCAGAATAATTATTGCCGGAGGATTTTCATTTATTGTTTCCAGTATCTTATCGCCTGAAGGCAGGAGATTAACAGAATACCCATATCCTTCAAGATATTGAGTAAGCAGTTCTCTAAGCTTTGTGTCATCATCAACGATCAGTATGGGGAGTTGTTGTTTCATTTACTTCTTCTACCTATGAGGAGCTGTTCTTAAAAGTCTACAAACACAGTTTTTACAATTGTTAACAATTTTTAGCATCATAAGCATACTCTTTTTAATGGTTGTAGGTATTAGAATAAAAAAAGGAATGCAATGGAGATCAAATATATGTCTGCAAAAAAAATAAAATTTATATCTGTATGCCTGTTGGCCATGTTCAGCTTGTCAGCATGTTCTCCTTTCAAACCAGATCCACGTGATGGAATGACCATGGGAGTACCTCTGAACTACAAGTTGTACTCAAAAAATTCCCGTGAACTTGGAAAATGGTGGGAAGCTTTTGAAAACAGGGAGCTTAATAAGCTTGTTGAAGAGGCTGTTATCGCTGATTTCGATGTGCGTATAGCTTGGGCAAAGCTTCGTCAGTTACGGGCCACAGCCGTTAAATCTAGAGCTGATCTTTATCCTAAACTGGATGGTAAAGCTTCATATACAGATTCTATGTCCGGTAATGACGGAACTGAAGGTAAAAAAGGGTCTACTTCAACCGATGTCCATAAGTTGGGACTTGCTGCTTCATATGAAATAGATTTCTGGGGTAAGATTGAAGCCGAGTCCGCTTCCGGTGAGCTGGATTTTCTGGTTTCCCGTGAAGATGTTAATACTGCGGCAATGACTGTTGCTTCTGAAGTTGTAAAACGCTGGCTGGAAATTCAGCTTCAGCGTCGTAAAAAAGTAATTTTGCAAAAGCAGCTTGAGACGAACGAAACTTATCTTGAACTTATTGAGCTGCGCTTCCGTAACTCTCTTGCAACCGCTCTTGATGTTTATCAGCAGCGGGAGGCTGTTGCCCGTACTAAAGCCTTGATCCCTCCTGTTGAATCCAGAGAGCAGATTTTACTTCATGAATTAGCCCACCTTTTAGGGCGTCCGGCTGGAAGCGTAGCCGTTCTTACTGCAGATTTTCCAGTAATGCCGAAAATGCCCGGATTAGGTATCCCTCTTGATTTGTTAGCCAACCGTCCGGATGTGCGTGCGGCAGGACTTAAGCTGCAATCTTCTGACTGGGCTGTAACAGCTGCCCGTGCTGACCGGCTTCCAACCGTAAGTCTTAGTGCTGAAGCTGCATTATCAAGTGCTCAACTTGCGAATATTTTTTCCGGATGGATGACATCTCTTGCTGCATCAGTTGTTGGACCTATTTTTGATGGTTTTGCTCGCAAGGCGGAAGTTGAACGAACCAGGGCGGTGGTTGATGAACGGCTGCTTAACTATAAAGAAGCCGTATATACTGCATTCAAGGAAGTTCAGGATTCTCTGGTGCAGGAAAAATGGCAGCGTGAATACATCAAGGCGCGCAAGAATCAGCTTGAGGCCGCAAAAATTAATTTAAGCGAAGCTGGTTCCCGCTATATCCAGGGGCTAGATGACTATCTTCCGGTGTTAAATGCACTGGTAAGTGTTCAGACCCTTGAGATTAGCATTGCTGAAGATGAGATGAATCTTTTTGACTATCGAGTTTCTCTGTATCGCGCTCTTGGAGGATCATGGACTGATTCATTAGTGGCTACGGATGAACTTAAGCCTGAAAGTGAAGATGAGAAAGTGATTGAAGCGGCTGGGAACTTTGAAAAGAAAATTGTTCCTGCAAAAGAGGGAATTTAGATATGACAAAAAAAGTTATGTATTACGTAAAGCAGATAGGCCTTAAAGGCATTGTGCCTTTGCTGATTCTTATTATGGCTGTTATCGGCGCAAAAGCACTTATTCAAAACAAACCAGTAGCCCGTAAAAAGGCCCCGGTAGCTTCAGCTCCATTAATTAATGTCGCGAAGTTGAATACCGGTGATTATCAAATCTGGACTCCGGTTATGGGGACAGTTGAAGCTGCACGTGAAATATCCCTTGAGCCGCAAGTAAGTGGACGGGTTATTTCTGTTAGTGACACATTTATTCCCGGTGGATATTTTGAAAAAGGTGCCGAAATATTGCGCATCGATCCTCTTGATTATGAACTGGCTGTGAAGGAACAGGCAGCTGTTGTCACTGATGCTGAGTATAATCTTAAAGTAGAGAGCGGGCATCAGCGAGTTGCCGGACGAGAATGGAAGCTTCTTAAAAAATCATCAGGCGGGACAAGTCAGGAAGCTGAGCTTGCCTTGCGGAAGCCTCACTTACAAAAAGCTGAAGCAGACCTTGCATCTGCCAAAGCTAAGTTGAAGCAGGCCCGTACTGATCTTGCCCGTACAAGGGTGAAGACCCCTTTTGCATGTATGGTTGTCAGCAAGGATGCTGATCTTGGCGCACAATTGAGTCTTAACGAATCCATTGCAACGTTGGTCGGCACTGACGAATTCTGGGTTATGGTTTCAGTTCCGGTCGACAGGTTAACCCATATTAAAATTCCAACTGCTAAAAATGGATTTATCGGCTCCAAGGCCCGTATTTTTACTGGGATTGCTGAAGATTCGCATGAAAGGGAAGGGCAGGTGCTACGTTTATTACCTTCACTGGAATCCAAAGGTCGTATGGCTCGGGTCATTATTTCTGTTAAAGATCCTTTAAACCTTCATGGTGGTAATGCTAATCCATTGCTGCTGGGCAGCTATGTTAATGTCTCCATTGATTCCGGTATACTGAAAAACGCAGTAGCCATCCCCCGAAGTGCAGTTCGCGATAATAATACGATCTGGATTATGCTTGATAATGGAACTTTGGATATCAGGAAAATTGAACCTGTATGGCGTGATCAGGATTACGTTTATCTTGCAAAAGGAATTGCCGCTGGTGAAAAGCTTGTGATCACAGATATTTCTGCTCCATTGCAGGGAATGAATCTGCGCGAAAATGTAAGATCGGCAAAGAAGGTGGAAAGCAATGGCTGATCATAAGAAACAAACTGGTGCTATGGCTTGGATGGCCGGAAATCCAGTAGCTTCCAACTTGTTGATGTTCATTCTGCTTGTAGGTGGTCTGGTGATGGCCTTTAATATCAAGCAGGAGGTTTTTCCTGAATTTACAATGGATACAGTTACCGTGAGTGTTTCTTATTCCGGGGCCAGTCCGGAAGAAGTTGAGCAGGGTATTGTTCTGGCTATTGAAGATGCTGTTATGGGCCTTGATGGTGTTAAAGAAGTTACCAGTTCTGCATCTGAAGGTTCCGGTTCTGTTGTTGTAGAAGCTGAAGAGGGGTATGACCTCCAGCGTCTCAGTCAGGATATTAAGTCAGAAGTGGACAGGATTACCTCATTTCCGGAAGAGGCTGAGGACCCTAGAGTCAGTATTTCTTCACGTAAACGCCAAGTTCTGGCTTTAATGGTTTATGGAGATGAAACCACTCTCACACTACGTAAATTAGCTGAGCAGGTGCGTGAAGAACTGATCAACACTGCTGGCATTACTCAGGTAGAACTTTCCGATGTAAGTGGATTGCAAGTTTCAATTGAGATTCCGCAGGATAAACTTAGAGCCTATGGGCTCACGCTTTCTGATGTCGCTGATGAACTGGCTAAAACTTCTGTAGAACTTCCCGGTGGTGGCATTAAAACTGAAGGTGGGGAGATTCTGGTCCGTTTTAAAGAACGCCGTGACTATGCACGGGAATTTGCGCGTATTCCTATTGTGACTGGAAGTGACGGCACTCAGGTTCTTTTGGAAGATATTGCTAATGTAAAAGAAGATTTTCAGGATGATGATTACATCTCATTATATAATGGTTATCCGGCAGTTCGTTTAAATGTATTCCGTATTGGAGATCAAACACCGATCAGTGTTTCTGACGCCGTTCATGCCAAGCTCAAAGTTATAAATGCAGCTTTGCCTGACGGGGTTAACGTGGCGGTTCGTAATGACTCTTCTGATATTTACAGACAGCGTATGGAGTTACTCCTTAAAAACGGCTACATGGGACTGGGGCTGGTGTTCATTGTTTTGGCTCTTTTTCTTGAACCCCGTCTGGCATTCTGGGTTGCCATGGGGATTCCTATTTCTTTTCTTGGTGGAATGTTGATTCTTGCTCCGGCAGGGGCAAGTGTGAATATGATATCAATGTTCGCTTTTATCATTTCTCTTGGTATTGTTGTAGATGATGCAATTGTTGTGGGAGAAAATGTTTATACCATGCGACAACAGGGGATGAGCTGGATAGATGCCGCCTGTGAGGGGGCTAAGACCATTGCCATGCCTGTCGTTTTCAGTGTGTTGACAAATATTGTAGCATTTATGCCCTTATTTTTTATACCGGGAGTGATGGGGAAAATTTTCAAGATCATTCCGATGGTTGTAATAAGTGTATTCTTTATTTCATTGGTAGAAAGTCTTTTTGTTCTTCCGGCACACCTTGGACATGGAAGCGAACGTAAGCCTGGAAAAATTATGGGCTATATCTTGAAATACCAGCAGAAGATTTCAAGTGGTCTGCTCGTATTTATTAATAAGTTCTACCGTCCTTTTCTTGATCGGGCAGTAACTTGGAAATATTTGACTGTGTCTCTTGGCTTTGCCTGTTTGATAATTTCGTTTGCTTATATCAAAAGTGGTCGTCTGGGATTCACGCTATTTCCCAAAATTGAGTCAGATTATGCTTATCTGACTGTTGATCTTCCATATGGTACAGCTAAAGAAGTAACCATGGGAGTACAGGAAAGGGTTGTTGTAGCTGCAAATAAAGTTGCTGCTGAAAATGGTGGTGATAAACTTGTAGAGGGTATCCATTCAAGTATAGGAGGGTCTGGAAGGCGTGGAACCAGCGGTAGTCATGTGCTTAAGGTTCAGGTCTTTTTAACTGATGCTGATGTACGTCCGATTTCAACTGATGAATTTGTTAAGCAGTGGCGGAGAAATCTTGGTCCTATTCCCGGTGCCGATTCTGTTTTATTCGAATCGGATAAAGGGGGCCCCGGTTCAGGTGGTTCTATAGAAATAGAACTCAGCCATAGCAATATTGAAATTTTGAAACATGCTTCAGCAGAACTTGCCGAGGCATTGCGTTCATATCCCAAAGTTAAAGATATTGATTCAGGTTATTCTCCGGGTAAGCGTCAGTTGGACTTTGAATTATTACCGGCAGGAAGAAGTCTCGGGTTGACTTCTCGTAGTGTGGCCAATCAGATTCGTAACTCATATTACGGGGCAGAAGTTGTAAGGCAGCAGCGCGGACGAAATGAAATTAAGGTCATGGTTCGTCTTCCGGAAGCTGAGCGTGTCTCAAGATATGATTTTGAAGAGATGATGATTCGTACTCCTGATGGAACTAACGTGCCTTTGCGGGAAGTGGTACGTATCAAGGAAGGCAGAGCATATACTACTATTGATCGTCGTGACGGGCGCCGGGTTGTATCTGTATCAGCTGATGTTACGCCCAGAAAAGAAACTGCAAAAATAGTAGCTGATGTAGTTGCGAACATTATTCCTAAACTTCAGGCTAATTATCCCGGTTTGGGATACTCTCTTGAGGGTAAGCAGTCTGATCTGCAGGAAAGTACAAAAAGTCTTATCTCAGGTTTGCTTATAGCAATGCTGGTTATTTATGCTCTCCTGGCAATTCCGTTTAAAAGCTATTTTCAGCCTATCATTGTAATGATCTGTATTCCATTCGGAATTGTCGGTGCTGTTATAGGTCATATTATGCTTGGTTACAGCTTAAGCCTGATGAGCCTGTTTGGTATTGTTGCTCTTAGCGGGGTTGTTGTTAACGATTCTCTTGTTTTTATTGACTATACCAACATTCAACGGCGTAAGGGGCATTGCGCGTATGATGCTGTTTTAGAGGCTGGAACAGCTCGTTTCAGGCCGATCCTGTTAACAACTCTGACCACATTCGGTGGGCTGGCTCCAATGATTATGGAGACTTCACGGCAGGCTAAGTTCCTTATCCCCATGGCCGTTTCGCTCGGGTTCGGGATTGTTTTTGCTACGATGATAACTTTGTTGCTGGTGCCTGCCTTTTATCTTATATTTGAAGATATCAGACTCGGGCTTAGAAAGTTGTTCCTCCGTTCTGACGATGATCTCAGAGCAGACGGTATAACGGCTCATTATCCGGTTACCAAGTGTGATCATAAGCCTCAGGATTAAATTAATAAAAGATACCACCTGCCATCGACAGGTGGTATCTTTTATTTAGATTCTTTTTTCGTAACTATCACAGCCGCAATGAGTGCGATAGCTTTTGCTGCCACCAGTACTGTGAAACTGTATCTGAATTCAGGGATGGTGAATGAAATTGCTTCATGTGAACTCTTTTCAAGCAGCCATCCTATCACCGGTTGTGCCAATGCGCTTCCTCCGATCAGGAAAGTATTTACAAATCCAAGTGAGATTCCGTCAGCTCCTTCTGGGCTGATATCATTTCCGTATGCATAGGCGACTACATTTCCGGCACAGGAAAATCCGAGGATAAACATTAATGGGTACATGACAGGCATTGGAATTTCTGGGATATATACAACGGCTGACATACAGGCCAGTCCACCGGTTGAGGCTATGATCATAGGAAAACCTCTTTTACCTATTTTGTCAGAGAACCAGCCGAAGAAGAAACTTCCAGGAATAGCTCCGATAAATAGCATAGAAACTACAAATGCAGCATCTGTTGTCGATATTTTATATAATTGTGCAATGTATACCGTGCCCCATAAAGCTCCAAATCCAGTGTAAACCATATTAATTGTTGCGGCATAGCCTGCATTAAACCATGCGTGAGGATTATGCAGAATATTTTTGAGGACAGATAATGTTTCCTTTATTCCTGAAATATTTTTGGTTGTATCTTTTTTTTGATTAATCCCAGCTGGTCTGTCTTTGATAAATGTAAAAATTAATATAACAATTAATGCACCGAATCCCGCAATACCTAACATGGTATATTTCCAGCCGATTACAGAAACAGCTTCAGTCAACGGGGCCTCGCCGATAACAGCTCCGCTCATGCCTACAATATTTGTTAACCCTACCATGGTGGCAAATTTTTGCGGAGGGAACCAGTTATCCACCAGTTTAAGGCAGGAGACAAAAGAAAATCCTGTGGCTGCACCTAGGAGAATACGTATCGTAATGGCTTCGACAGGGGTGGAAGTGAAAGTAAAAATGGCTCCTGCGCAACTTGATATTATTGCTGCTATGGCAAGAGGTCGGTGCGGGCCGAACCTGTCTGCCATTATTCCAATTGGGATTTGCATTAAGGCATATGAGTAGAAATAAACTGAAGCAATAAAACCGATACTGGCTGCATTTGCGTGAAAATGAATAGTTAGTTCTTTTTCCATTGCTCCGGGAGCAACCTGCTGAACGTAGTCGTAAAAGAAGTACATTGTAGCAATTGCCCATACTATCCATGCCCTTGGAGAAGTCATTTGTGCAGATTGTTTTTTCATATTATTTTTGCTTAGGTTTTTTAAAGTATATGATAGTGAACATAAAAGAATAACTGGTCAAGTGCGAGCATAGAATTTCATATAATATTCCTGTAGAGTGCAGTTCATGTCAAAACGTCCGATTCTGGTACTTCAAATGCAGCGTATGGGAGATTTAATTCTTTCATTTCCGCTTTTTCTCTGGCTGGAAAGAACTTATCCGGGCCATCCTATATGGGTTGTGGCCGAAGAAAAGTTTTTCAGGCCGCTTATGCCGGTCAGCCCGAAAGTAGTATATTTTCCATGGGAAGGTCTGGGCGTTTTAAGACAGCATAAGTATGAACTTATAATTAATCTCAGTATTCGCAGCCAGGCCGCAGCGCTTGCCGGAGAGCTTGAAGCCGGGGCTAAACTGGGGGCAGCTTCCAGTGATAACGGCGTTACTCATATTTTGGGAGATTGGCAGCTTTATCGTGCAAGCGTGGTGGAGAATAATCGCCATAACCGGTTTCACTGGGCTGATTTAAATGCTTTGGATTGTATTCCTTTAAGCCGTATAGGGAAGACCCGTTGGCCGCAGCCGAGGACTCTGCAATCTACAGATAATAGGATTGGATTGTTTCTAGGTGCAAGCGAAGAATCTAAACGCCCGACCATTGATTTCTGGGCCAGCCTTTGCTCTGAACTGTTAGGTAGAGGAATGCGCCCTGTTCTTTTCGGCGGTCCCATGGAGAAGGGAATGGGGAATAATGTTGCACGTATATTCGGCGGTCCTGTTTTGGATATGTGTGGCAAGCTTAATCTTGGAGAATTGATTGCTGTAGGACAGTCTCTGCAACTTTTTATTACTCCCGATACCGGACCAATGCATCTTGCCGCGTGGTCAGGTTTGAAAGTTTTAAATTTGTCTATGGGTAATGTTAATCCATGGGAAACAGGGCCGTATCAGAATGATCATTATGTAATTCGGGCGACAATGAGTTGTGCTTTGGGATGTTGGTCATGCAAGCGTGATCAGCTTTATTGCCACACACCTTTCACCCCTTCCCGCATAGCGGTCATTGCCAGACGTATGATTTTGAATGATCAGAGTGCTGTTTCTAAAATAAATATGCCTGGACTTCGAGTTTATAATTCTTTTCATGACGAGAACGGGCTGTATCATTTAAGGCATATCAGTGGGCAGGGAATCAGTTCTGGTGATATGCTGGGGCGTTTTTGGCAACAGTATTTTGGTGCATCTTTCGGGCTTTGGGACTTTTCAGGGGCTGGAAAGGCCTGGGGTGAGTTTAGTGAAAATCAGCCAATACTTGCAGATAAGATGCGTTCTTTACTTCCTCAGCTGGGTAAAGAGTTTAGTAAAGGACTCGCCAAGAGTGCTCCTTTGCCAGATTCTTTCTGGAGTTCTTGCCCTCTGCTCTACAGGCAATTTACCGGTTATATTCATCTTTTTTTGCAAAATAATGATTATAGTCGTACTTCATGGATAAGGGTTCTTTCGCTTTACGAAACTCTTGCTTCTCTTCTCAATAAACGTTGATCCGCTATGCATTTTTTTCCTTATGGGGAATAAAATGCCTCTATCCTATTATTTAATATCTTTAAATAATTGTATTTTATTTTTGGCACGCCTCGTGAATACATGTTTACCGAGGAGTTACGAAAATGAAATTACTTCCACATCTCGAACAAAAAAATCAGGACATATCTGCTTTATTAGACAGAGCGCCCGTGGTTGAAGACTCATATCGTTCAGCAATGTTCGATAGTTTTCTCTATGCCGGTCAGAATGACGCAGAATCAGTTTATCAGCCGTTGCAGGACACAGTTAATGATTTGAATTCTGCGCGTGAAGAAAGCAAGTATGCTAGAGCTGAAGCTGAATCTGCTGCTGATAAGCTAGATGAAGCTGCCCATGAGGTTGCCATGCAGTCTGTTGAGGAGCAACCGCAGGATATGCAGGTCAGTCGGGAAGACTGGAATGAGATAAAGGAAGAGCTTGAAGAGTATGGATTGGACAAGAAGGATATTGCCGATCTTGAAGAAAAAGTCATGAGCGAAAACGGCATGACTTACGGACAGCTCGTTTCTGAACTTTCCGGTATGATGAAGATCCTTAAAGGAATAGAATTGACTCCTGCTCAGGAACAGGGGCTTAATTCAATTTTTGCTAAGCTTGGTTTCAGTCCAGATGAATCTAAGTCTATGCTTGGTGAAATCCGGCAGGGTAAACTCGGTAAAGTAATTGAAAAGATGCAGGCTAAGCTCGCGACTATGTCTGATTCTCAGAAACTTGAGTTTTCTGAGGGGGAAACAGCAACTCTCAGTAAGCTCTTTAATCTTTCAGGTGAAAATGGAAAGAAGCTTGCACAGCTTTTTAATACTGATGGTACAACCGTCGGTGATATTAAAAAGGGATTTGCTGGTCTTAAAGATGCATTTGCAAAACAGCAGCAAGAACAGGATGCCAAGGATCTCAAGTTAGTAAAGTCTATCGGCGATTCATTGCGAAGTACAATGGAAAAGGCATCCGACCAGGCTCCAAGCAATATTCGTATGGCTTCAGCAGACGTAATCAGTAACTCCATGGGAGCAGCTAAAGACGTAAGTGAAAGTGTAAAGCAAAATGGTCAGAATATGTCTGGCAATGGCAATCCGAATGGATCTGAGCAGAATAATAAGGGCAATGATGGTAATCCTAATAGTGGCCAGAATATGGGCGAAGCAGATTCCAGCAATGGTCAGAAGCATTGGCTTGATAAGATTCTTTCCGATTCAAAAAGCGCGGATAGCTGGAAGGATTTCTTTGGTAAACTTTCAGATGAGTCCAGCATAAAGGGCGAAGGAAATCTAAAAGGTAATATTTTCGGTAATGCCATGGGCACACTTCAGACCGCAGCAAAATCTGCTCAGGCAGGTAAGGCCAGCCCTATGTGGGAAAATACTGCCAGGTCCAGTGTTCTTGATCAGGTTCAGGAAGGAGCTTTCAAAAATCTTGGACAAGGCCGCAAGCAGCTTACTTTACAGCTTAATCCGCATAATCTTGGCTCTGTTAATGTCATGTTGCAGGTTAAGAACAAGGAAGTTCAGGCCGTAATTAAGGCTGAAAATCCTGACACTGCAAAAGTAATTGCCGAGCAATTGGATGTTGTGAAGAAGGCTCTGGAAGATCAGGGACTGAAGGTGGAAAAACTTGAAGTTCAAACCGGCATTGCAGACCATAATACACAAAATTCATGGCATAATGCTGAGGATCATAACAACTCGCAATATCAGGGAATGATGTCTGAAATGAGACGTCGCTGGCAGGTTTTAAGACACGAAGGAGCCTCTTTGGCCCAGGAAATGCAGTCTGTTGAGCAGAAGGCAACAATTTCCCAGGGCGGCTTGTACATAGTAACTTAATAAAACTATATACAAGCTTAGTGTAACTTAAGAGGTAGGAATCATGTCATACGTAGGATTTAGTAATATTCTAGGAAGAGCAGAAGCGGATATGGCTGCCAGTAACCAGCCTGAGCATAAAAGTCAGCTGGGACAGGATGACTTTATGAAACTTCTTCTTACTCAGATGCAGAATCAGGATCCTGCGAATCCCATGGAAGATAAAGAGTACATGGCTCAGATGGCACAGTTCTCAAGTCTCGAACAGCTCAACCAGTTGAACGATTCTATGAAGACCATGATAAATAACGACGCTCAGAATCAAATGATTTCAGCTGTAGGTTTTATAGGTAAAGAAGTTCAGGCTGAAGGTTATTCTGTAAGTCGTGAAGGCGACAAGATAAGCAAGATCTTCTACGGACTTGGTGAACCTGTCGCAAATGCCTTCATCAATATTTATGATAAAGATCAAAACCTTGTTCGAACAGTCCAGCTAGGTGAAAAAGGTTCCGGAACACACGAGTTCGAGTGGGACGGAAAGGACTATACAGATAAGAATGTACCGGACGGTGTTTATACCATTGCTATGGCAGCGGAAGATATAAATGGCAAGCCGGTTATGGTTAAGACGGAAGTAAGTGGTGAAGTCAGCGGAGTCGTTTCAGAAGGTGGTCAGCAATTTCTGCATCTGAAAGACGGTCGTTACATCAACTTCCTCAACGTTAGAGAAGTAGTAAGTCCTACTGATGTTTCAGAGAAAGATGCAAGTAAAGAAGCTGGAAGCGGATCAGATTCAGGATCAGATTCAGGATCAGATTCAGGAACTACTTCAGGCTAAAGATTCTACGGCAAGAATCAATAGAAAGCGTTTTTGAAACATACATGAGTCAATAGGACCTTAAGGAGGTTTCTCATGGGTATCTCAGCATCATTGTATTCAGGAATTACAGGATTACAGGCGCACGGCGACAAGATGTCTGTAATTGGTAACAACATCGCAAACGTAAACACAGTTGGTTTCAAAAGTGCTAAAATGCACTTTGAAGATGCTATCAGTCAAGAGGTGACAACTGCAACCGGTACTGCACAGGTCGGTCGCGGTGTTCAGGTCGGGGCAATTTATGCCGATTTCGCACAGGGGTCTTTCGAGACAACTTCTGAAGCTACAGACCTTGCAATCGGTGGTAATGGCTTTTTCATAGTATCTCCAAAGAGTGAAGATACAACCTATTATACCAGAGCAGGTAACTTTCGTTTTGACAAAGACGGTTATCTTACCGATCCTCATGGTTATGTTATTCAGGGATGGCAGGTTCAGGATACCACAAGTGAAGTCGCAACTGGTACAACTGTACAGCAGTCTAACTCCGTGCGCACAATCGGAGTTCCTACCGATATCCGGTTAGAAAACTTTCAGTCTGCACCTCAGGCAACTTCAAAAGTCAATATGATTACTAACCTTGATTCACAGGAAGCCAGCCGTTCAACCAGTTCAACTAATCCTTACTTTTCACTCTTTGAAGCATGGGATGGATCAAAAACCCCACCCCTTGGTGATTCTTTGTACGGATATCAGTCTACACTTAAAGTGTACGATGCGAACGGTTCTGCACATAACTTAACCACATATTTTGATCAGGTTACTCTTAGTAATGCTGGCGGTAAGAAGGTTTGGGAATTCATCGTAACCAGCGAACCTGCTGAAGATGGGCGTGTCACAGGTGGCACAACTCCCTTCGCGAACACTTCCGGGGCCGGCCTGCTTATGACTGGAACTCTTACTTTTAACGCAGCTGGTGATTTGACCGGAGCTGCTGCTTTCACTCTTAAGAGCGGTGTTGGTAGTGGCGGTCTGAAGAGTTTGTCAAACTGGAGTCTGGCTAACTTCTCACAAGATGGTCTGCCTGTACTTACAGCGAACTTTCTTTCAACATCTAACGCAAGTTTTACTGATTCAGCTCAGCCGACAACAATAGAAATGAACTTCGGTCTAAGTAATAAAAATCTGTCAGGCAGTGGGGTGACTAAGGGGTGGAACACTGGATCAGCAAGTATCTCAAATGCCTCTCAGCTTGGAACTAATGTCACTGATACAACCAGGATTCCAAATTTTGGCGAACCTGAGAAAAGTGCTCTTGCTACAACAAGCTACAGCTCCGGTTCAACTACATTGTTCCAGTCTCAGGACGGATACACCGCAGGTTTTCTGCAGAACGTATCAGTCAGCAGGGACGGCGTAATGACTGGGCGTTATTCCAACGGTCAGATTAAGGAACTCTATGTTCTGACCATTGCAGACTTTAATAATGAATGGGGCCTCAGGCGGGAGGGGGGTAATCTCTACAGTCAGACCAGAGAGTCTGGAGATGCTCTTACCGGACGTCCAAGTACTGGTGGCAAGGGATCGATCGCTTCCAACTCTCTTGAACAGTCCAACGTTGACCTTGCTGTTGAATTCGTAGGAATGATTACCACACAGCGTGGATTCCAGGCGAACTCCAAGGTTATCACTACCACTGACTCTATGATGGGCGAACTGATCCAGCTTAAGCGCTAATAATGGAATGATGCTTCCTTAGATGATGCTGAATATATAGGATAACTCCTTCTACAACCTCCGCAGACGGGATTGACTCCCCCGACTGCACAGGTACCAGATAACCCCGCACCCGAATATGCCGTTTCGGATGCGGGGTTATCATTTTTTTTGAGTGCTTTGTTAATATATATGAAGTGATCTTTATACTTACTCAATTCCATATAGAATATTTTATCTTCATATTAAGTCTAAATCATTCCATGAGTTAATATCTTCTCATTTAAAAATAATGTATTCTGTTTAAAAGAGTATTAAATACAGTGTTTTGCAGGATGATAGAATCATTTTTCCGAGTAGCTTGAAAATTGACACTATCAACCTGATATAAGCGGGAAAAATTTGACTATCGGGCTTAATATTAAGAAGTCTAGACTTTGTTAATATATATAACATACTGTAATTAAATAGAATAATATCTTTGGCACATCTACTGCTTAAGGTTGGTTAACAAAACGGAATTTTGTGAACTACAAGGAGGTTCAGATATGTCCTTAGTCATTAACCACAACCTTATGGCAGCCAGCGCTTCGCGAAACCTTCAGCAATCGTATGGCAATCTCGGTGTTTCAACCCGTCGTCTTTCTTCCGGTCTTAGAGTCGGAACTGCAGCTGATGATGCAGCCGGTCTTGCAATTCGCGAACTTATGCGTGCAGATGTAAAATCCCTTAACCAGGGTATGAGAAACGCAAACGACGCGATTTCTATGATTCAGACTGCTGACGGAGCATTGCAGGTAATTGATGAAAAGCTCATCCGTATGAAAGAGCTTGCAACACAGGCATCAACCGGTACCTACAACTCAAGTCAGCGTATGATTATTGATTCGGAATTTCAGGCAATGGCATCTGAAATTACCCGTATCGCAAATGCTACCGATTTTAACGGTATCCACCTGCTTAACGGTAACCTTTCCGGCGAGACTAGCAGTCACGAGGGTAGCGGCTTACATTCAAGCGGCCCGCTGAAAGTTCACTTCGGAACAGGCAACGATTCTGCTGAAGACTACTATTACATCGCAATAGGTGACTCTACTGCTTCAGCTTTGGGTGTGCAGACTTCAATCTCCACTCAGGAACTTGCTCAGTTGGCTCTTGATAAGCTTCAGCAAGCAATTATTTCAAAAGATAAAATCCGTGCGAATCTCGGTGGAATGCAGAACAGGTTGGAAAACACTATCACCAACCTTTCCATTCAGGCTGAAAACGTTCAGGCAGCAGAATCACGTATTTCTGATGTTGACGTAGCAACCGAAATGACCGAATTCGTTCGTAACCAGATTCTCACTCAGTCGGCAGTCGCCATGCTGTCGCAGGCTAACTCACTGCCAAAGATGGCCATGCAGCTCATCGGCGGTTAGTAGCCTATGAAATACAGGGTGAAGATTAAGGACTGTGGAGACGGCTGATCACCGTCTCCCGGTCCTTGGTTATTTGGTAGATAGTATAGAATATAATGAATAGTACTAATCAGTTTTATGAGACAGCTCTAAATAGACCAAAGCTTCCTCTGCAGCCATCTGCTCAGCTTTTTTCAGGCTGGACCCTTCAGAATTAAAAGTTTTATTATCAGGTAAAGTTAGCTCTACCATGAAGATCTTCTCGTGCTCAGGTCCTTTAGTTCCGGTGAGTACATACGTCGGACGTTCTTTAAATATGGATTGAGTTGATTCCTGTAATTTGCTTTTGAAATCTTTAGAACTTTCGAGTTTGAAAGTTTGGGGCCATTTATCCTTAAAGATTCTTAGAATAAATTTATGGGCTTCCTGATAGCCTCCGTCAAGAAAAACCGCTCCTATAACTGCTTCCATGGCATCTGCCATCAAAGAGTTCCTGGTTCGGCCTCCCTGTGTTTCCTCTCCCTTGCCAAGCAAAATAAAGTCATTAAGATTAAGCTCGAGTGCAATATCTGCAAGGCTTTTCTCTTTAACAAGTTTTGACCTGATCTTGGTTAACTGTCCTTCATGAGCTTCTCCGAACATTTTAAAAAGCTCTTCTGTTACACAGAGTTCCAGAACTGCATCTCCCAGAAATTCTAATCTCTCGTTATCTTCAACGGGATCTTGCTGCTCATTTGCCCATGAACTGTGGGTAAGGGCAGTGGCTAAATGCTTGACTTGAGAAAATCGATAGTGGATACATTGCTGGAGGCGAGAAAAATCTTCTACCATAAAAAACCTACTTAAATTTATATTAAAATGTATTCTTATTCATGCTTAAAGGCTTTATTTGAGCCACAGTCAATTGCGGTGATCGGAACATCTGCTGAAGCAGATAATCCGGGTAGCATCATTATAGCCAATCTTCTTGCCTCAGGATATAAGGGTAAAATCTTTCCCGTCAATGGTGAAGGTGAAGATGTTCATGAAATCAGAGCCTTTTCTTCTGTTAATGAACTTCCCCGTTCAACTGATTTGGCGATAATCTGTCTGCCTCCATCTGAAGTCAGCAGCATTCTTGAACTGCTCGCTGAAATTCCGGTCAGGGCAGCTGTTGTCACCAGTGGAGGATTCGGGGAGATCGGTCGAGAAGGCTACCTGCTGGAGAAGCATTTGGCAAGAACTGCCAAGAACTGCGATATGATCATACTCGGCCCGAATTGTATGGGGCTAATGAACTCTGCGCTCTCTATGAACGCAAGTATTGAGCCTGATTTCACTTTTAGCGGCAATATTGCATTCTTTTCTCAATCAGGAGCAATTTGTACAACAGCTCTAGACTGGGCTAATTGTGAGGGCGTTGGTTTTTCTAAATTTATAAGCCTTGGAAATAAAGCTATTCTTGGTGAAGCCACAATACTCAACTATCTTGCTGACGATCCAGATACTAAAGTTATCGTAGGGTATTGCGAAACTCTTAAAGACGGTCAGGACTTTCTTAGAACGGCTTATGATACTACCACTAAGAAACCGCTTATCCTGCTGCGTGCAGGAGAGACTCCAGCAGGAGCCCGAGCGGCATCTGCTCATGCCGGAGCGTTGACCGGTTCTACTACAGCTTATAATGCTGCTTTCAGGCAGACTGGGGTAATGCAGGCTGTTGATATTGAGGATATGTTTAATCTTGCTCATGCATTTTCCTCACAACCTCTACCAAAGGGGTCAAATGTAGCAATTGTTTCCAATTCCGGTGGTCCCGGGATTCTTGCGGCGGATATGTGCGAAAAAGGCACCTTAACCATTTCCAGACCTTCATCTGCTACGATAGATATTTTGAAGGGAATTCTTCCGGCTTACGCATCTTTGTATAACCCGATTGATATGCTTGGTGATGCCAATGCAGATACTTATCACAAAACTTTGCGGGCTGTGGCAGAAGATGATGCCTTTCACTCTATTCTGATTATTCTGAGTCCTGCGGCGAATGTATTAAATGATGTGGCAAAAATTGCCGCAGATATAATTGCGCTTGAAAAAGAGTGTGAAAAGCCGATTATTACCTGCTTTATGGGAGGGCCTTCAGTAGAAAGTTCAAGAAAACTTCTGCGCGGGGCAGGTATTCCATGTTATGATTTTCCTGAAACAGCAGTTAGAAGTCTTGATGCTATGACCCGCTGTGATCGCTGGCGTAAAAAAGACTGGCCTATTGAAGTCTGTTTTCGTCGTGATTATTCAAAAGCTAAAAGCATAGTAGAAAATTGTAAGTTAACAGGTCTTAATGAGCTCGTTGAGCTTGATGCCATGCATCTTGGTTCTGCTTATGAACTTCCTGTACCTGAAACTGTTCTGGCGCGTACTTCTAATCAGGCGGCCAAGGCAGCAAAGCGTATCGGGTATCCTGTTGCACTTAAAATCGCTTCACCATTAATTTCACGTAAGCAGGAACTCGGACTGGTTTCAACAAATATCAAAACTCCTCAGGAATTGCGTAAAGCATTTCTTGAAATAACCACACGAGCAACCAGACGCTGTAAAGATGCGTATATTACAGGATGTCTGGTACAGGCTATGGGACCTGAAGATTCTCATGAAGTGGTGGTGCATTTTCGTCGAGATCCACAGTTCGGGCCGCTGATAAGTTTTTCACTGGCAGGTCTTCACGAAGACATGCTCAATGATGTATCGTCAAGACTTGCTCCTCTGGCATTAAATGATGCACAGGAAATGATTCGCGAGATAAAAGCTTATCCTATTTTAAGAGGAGTGCGTTTTGGAGGCGCTGTAAATCTAGGTGCGCTTGAGGATATTCTACTAATGGTTTCCCAGATGGCTATGGATCTGCCTGAAATTCAAGAGGCTGAATTTGATCCTATTATCGCAGGGCCGGAAGGAGCTGTCATCGCCAATATGCGCATGACAGTCGGATAGTTCGTAAAATTTTTTTTTTTTGATTTTTATATATTATTTGCAGTAATTGAATTTAATTCTAAGGAGTAATATCCATGCCCGGTTTATATATTGGTTCCACCAGCGGATACTCTGGCAAAAACATGATTGTTATGGGACTGGGATTGCATTTTCAGAAACAGGGAGTCAGTCTGGGGTACATGAAACCTGTAGGGGCTATTCCGACTGAAAAAGACGGATGCTTAGGCGATGAAGATGCTTTTTTTATTCAGGATGTACTAGGCGTTTCCAATCCTGCGAACGTAGTTACTCCGGTTGTGGTAACGCATGATTTTAAAGTTCAAGCTTTTAACGGTAAAGTTGAGGACCATGTAGCACCAATCGTAAACAGTTATGAAAAAGTAAGTTCCGGCAAAGATTTGACCCTTATTGGTGGATCCGGTTCCATGTACTCCGGAAAATACTGTGGAGTAGACGGAATTCATCTGGTTAAGACTCTTGGTGTAAAATGTGTTGTGATTGATCGTTTCCAAAAAGAACTCAATTATGACTATCTGGTTGTCTTGAAAGAATCGCTTGGTGATAATCTGGTTGGCGTTATTCTTAATGATATCCCGCCGACTTTTATGGATGAGATCACGACTCTCATTAAACCATTCCTGGAGCGCAAAGGGGTAAAAGTTCTCGGCGTGATTCCTAAAGATCCGCTTATGGGAACTATCAAGGTTGGTGACCTGTCAGAGCGTCTCGGTGGGAAGATTATTTCCGCGCACAATATGACGGATCTGCCTGTAGAGAGTTTTCTTATCGGAACAATGCAGGTTGAAAATTTTATGACTCACTTTCGAAGACACAGAAACTCAGCTGTTATTGTCGGTGGTGACCGTTCCGATGTTCAGCTTGTTGCGTTGGAAGGTGAGTGCCCATGTCTGGTTCTGACAGGTAATTTATATCCCAATGATATTATTTTGACTCGCTCTGAAGTATTAGAAACACCAATTATTATGGTTCGTGATGATACTTTTTCGGTGGCCAAAAAAATGGAGGATATTCTTTCGAGGCATAAGTTACGTGAATCAGCTAAAATTAAACATGGTGTAGCTCTCGTAGAAAAACATATCGATTTTACATATCTGAAAAAAGCATTAGGCTTGAAATATTAGAATTTGATCTGAATATTCTGTTAAAATATCTGGTAATAAAAAGCACATAATAAAGGTGTAAATACTGACATAGTCGGCATTTACACCTTTTTATATATTGTTGAAGGTGTAAATTTGTTGGATAAATTAAAAGTGTATAGAGAAGGCAATAAATTTATATAAAGTTGCTGAAAACTTTTATGGGCAATGAAGAATTGTTTACGACCTGCTTGCAGGAATGATGTTTTTGATGCCTACGCAAAAAGAGGGTTGTTGTTCAGTTCATGTTTTACAGTGGTCATAGGTCCGTGTCCTGAAAATATTTTTGTCGTCTCGGGTAGGAGAAATATTCGTTCTTTAACTGATTTGATTAAAGCTTCTTCATCTCCGCCTGGAAAATCTGTCCTACCTGTTGAAATCATAAAAATAAGATCCCCGACAAATACGCAACCAAGCGCAGGGAAGAAGTATGAAAGACTTCCTGGAGAATGACCGGGAGTGGATAGAACTATCACAGGACTCTCAAGTATATTAATGCGTCCCGGCTTCTGATCGGTCAATTTAAAATCAATCATACTTTGATATTCTAATGAACCTCCGTACATTACGGCAACTTCTTTCAGGTATTCATCTTTTGTACTGCCGTAAACAGGGGCTTGAGTTACCTTTTGCAGGTCGGCAACTCCACCTATATGATCAAAATGCATATGTGTTAAATAGATGGCTTGTACATCAATATCCCGATCGCGGATCGCACGTAAAAGGGGAAGTGGTTCCAGACCACAGTCAATTACAACAGCATTTTTGCCGGAAGTAAGTAGATAGCAATTGGTTTCAAGAGGACCTAGTACAAATGTTTCAACTATAATATCTTTCATTATCGGTCCTTGACTGAAAGTCGGCAATAGAGTGAAATCTTAAAATTAATCACAAACATTAAGGAACAACGATGCTTTACTTTCTAGGAAACTGTCAAATGGATTTTCTCAGCAGGGCGGTTGAGAGATTGGGATACGGTTGTAAATACAGAGTTCTGGCCTCTCCCTTTACTTATAACAGTTCTCCTGGCGTTATTCCTCAAGAGTTGGTTGTTAAAGATAAAATTTTTAATTTGAAAGATTATTACCATGACCGTCAGCTTTTGAATCAGTTTCAAATTATCGGTCCTGATGATAAGCGGCCTGAGCTTATTGTATTAAATTTATTTCATGAAAACAGCCCTCTTTTTATTAATAATACAGCAAAGTACATATTTTTTATTAATCCTGATGTCTGGAAAGAATATCCCGAATTTGAAGTATGGATGAAGGCAGAATTCGGTATGATCGGTGCCAATCCTACTACTTATTTTAAAAGATATGAGGAGATGCTTAAAAATGTGAGGGCTAATTTTGCAGATGTTCCCTTAATTGTTGTCTCACGCCTTTCACATTTTCCCGCCTTTGGTCCTGATCCGTATTCATATCTAGAGGGGTGGGGAGAACTTTGGCGCACAGCCGGATCAGTCTTCAAGCGATGGGAAAAGGAAATTAACGGGTTGACTATTGTTGAAATGGACAGAATTTTTGCAGGCATCTGGTCCACGTCAGATAAGAAAATTGAATCACATTGTCCTTTTTTAAAGTTTGATATTATAGAGGAAAACAACGTGATTACCGGGTTGCATGCCAGTCGTGATGTTGAGCATATTGGCTCTATGTGGCCTATTCTTGCCGGTAAGATCGAGCAATTTCTTAAACAGGGCAGGATTACGTATACTGAAGATGAAGTCGTCCCAGATGCATGGCTTAAGCCTTGGCAGCCTGAAAAGTTTGATGAGGGAAGGATTATAGAAATGCTTTCATCAGGTGCGAATTATTTATGCGCACGTGCCATAGGGACATTTTTTCTTGATCTGGATAATGATTATACTGAGTTTTTGGTTCGCACGGCAGAGTTCACTCCTGTCTGCCACAATACTTTACATATGATTAAAACTTATGGGCGTATCTGGAGAAACCCTGCTCTTGCGTATTGGTGTCAGGTGCATCGCCGTACTGCGGCAGAGTTTACAGCCAATGGTCCAATATATATGAAAGACTACCTTCAACGAATTGATGAAATTGAGCGATATGCTCTAGGGCACTAAATATTCTGCGCTGGCGAGTTTTTGTCTGTTATGAATTTATATTTTAGCGTTCTAAGTACATTGGCTTTTTGCATAGACAGGTGTGAGTAAAAGGTATCAATCTGAAATCCCCTTGAACTGGGAGTTCAAGGGGATTTTTTTATTATCAAATACAGTATGTACTTACGCTAGTTACGCAGTAGAATAGTTTTGGTAATTCTTACTTTTGTTCACCTTTGAGAGCTCCGAGAAGAGCTTCATCAAGCGAGGGGTGCGGGAATACTACTTTGTGGATATCATCTTTAGTCCAGCTTTCTTGCACGATCATTGCCGCGGCTGTTGTAAAACCTGAAACATGATGTCCTACAGCGGTTATTCCGGCAACTTTGCCGTCCAGCCAGACGACTTTAACAAACCCTTGTGTCGCAGCATATGCCTGGGCAATAGGGTTGGCTACAAGCGGAAAGGATGAAACTTTAACTTCGCCCTGTCCTTCAAGATCAGCCGGCATACGGCCTACACGCATGGTTTCTGGAGAGCCGTAAAGTATTGACGGAATAGGCCCGTGCTCATAGGGACCTTCTGTCTTTCCACTAATACGGCGCACCACGTAGCCTGCCTGATGGCTTGCAGCGTGTGCGAGCAGAACTTTTCCGTTCAGATCACCGATGGCGTAGACATTCTGCGCGGCTTCAAGATTTTCATTAACCTTGACAAAGCCTGGTCCTGCAGTCTCAACACCAAGAACTTCGAGTCCAAGATCTTTGGAGTTAGGACGGCGTCCAATGGCTATCAGCGCTTTATCTGCAATAAGTTCTTCACCATCCTCGGTCCGCAGAACGGCTTTGCCGTCTTCGGCAGTGACTGATTTAACCTTCACTCCGAGTTTTATATCCCATTTATTGCGTTTGAAAACTCCGTGTAAAGCTTTTGAAACTTCAGGATCTTCATAAACGGCTATGCGGTCAAGAGCATCGACCACAGTGATTTTGCAGCCGGTACGGTGCGCAATCTGGGCCATTTCAAGACCAATGAACCCAGCGCCGATAACCAGTAGTGATTCTGGCATTTCAGTGAGTGCCAGAAAACCTGTATTATCTAAAATGGTCTCATTGTCTGGTTCAAGTCCCGGGAAAACTGTTGGGTGGGACCCCGTTGCCAGGACTAGTGATTTGTACTCTAGTACAGCACATTCTTCCGGGTGGGAAACTTCAACTTTACCCGGCTCAATTACTTTTGCTGTGGCAGGATATATATCAATACCCAGTTTTTTAGCTTTTTGAGCCATAGCCTTGCGGGTTGCCCCGATGAAGCGGTCTTTTTTAGTACACAGGGCTTTAAAATCAATTTCGATTTCACCCTTGGCAACACGGGCTTTGGACTGCGCCTCCAGTTCTTCTACAGGAGATGTTGCTCCGAGATAGAGTTTGGTGGGAATACAGCCAACGTTAAGGCAGGTTCCACCTAACAGTTCTTTTTCAATCAGTGCGACTTTGATTCCTTCTTCTGCTGCTTCTATAGCGGCGTCAAAACCACCCGGTCCGGCTCCCACGACAACGAGGTCGTAGGAGCGGTTGTTTTCAGGGAGATTATCCGAGGTCATCGGTCATCACCATGTCGCGTGCTGCTTTTGTTTCGTCGAGTCTTTTCACTGAAAGGGTTACAGGCGCAGCCTGAATCAGTTCAGGATTAGTCTCAGCCAGCGCTGCAATCTCAATAAGATCATCAATGAACTGGTCCAGAGTTTCCTTACTTTCGGTTTCGGTAGGCTCAATCATCATACATTCCTTCACAATGAGCGGGAAGTAGATGGTAGGAGCATGGTGACCCTTATCAAGCAGTGCTTTTGCTACATCAAGAGCCCGAACACCGTTTTTAGCCTGTTTTACAGCTGAAGCAACAAATTCATGCATGCAGATACGGTTGTGCGGAATTTCAAAGTAATCTTCAAGTCTCTTGCGCATATAGTTTGCACCGAGGACTGCTCCTTCGGTTGCTCTTATCAGGCCTTCACGGCCAAGGCGGAGCATGTATGCATACGCTTTAAGGTATACGCCGAAGTTACCGTAGAAAGGTGCAACATATCCAATGGATTTAGGAGCATCGTAATCAAGATAAAATTGTCCGTCTTCCATCTTTTTAACGTGCGATGCTGGTAGGAAAGGAACAAGTCTTTCACTTACACCGACAGGACCTGAACCTGGGCCTCCTCCACCGTGTGGTGTTGCAAAGGTCTTATGCAGATTAAGGTGCACAACATCAAAACCTGCATCTCCGACGCGCAGTTTACCCATAATAGCGTTCATATTTGCGCCGTCGTAGTAAAGCAGGGCATCTTTATCATGAATCATTTTGACGAGTTCTGGCAGATGTGTTTCGAATAGTCCAAGAGTGTTAGGACAGGTCATCATTACACCTGCAACTTCATCGTCCAGAACCTCTGCAAGAGCTTCTGGAGTGATAATGCCATCGGTCGACTCAACAGATACAACATCGTATCCGGCAATAGCTGCTGATGCGGGATTAGTACCGTGTGCGGAGTCCGGGCAGATGATTTTAGTTTTTTTGTTGCCTTTATCTGCATGATAGGCAGCGATAAGCATTACTCCGGTCAATTCACCATGCGCTCCGGCCATCGGGTGCATGGTGAAATCTGCCATACCGGTCAGTTCACAGAGCAGCTTTTCAGTTTCATAAATAACTTCCAATGCTCCCTGACAATGGCGTCCTGCTCCCTTTAACTGGGGCATAGCCGGGTGCAATTTTGCAAATCCGGGCAGGGCAGCTACTTTTTCAGTGAACTTGGGATTATATTTCATGGTGCAGGATCCAAGAGGATAAAAATTGGAATCCACACCGTAGTTTTTCATGGAAAGCTGGGTAAAGTGGCGAACCACGTCCAGTTCAGAAAGAGAAGGCATGCCGGCGTCTTCACGCAGAAGATCAGCAGGAATCATATCTTCAATTTTTTTCTTTGGTTCTTCAGGCCAGCAGCCTTCACGGCCGGGAATTGATTTCTGGAATACTGTTTTCATTAGATTGCCCCCCGCAGAATTTCAGCAAAAATGCCGATCTGTTCTTCTGTGGTCTTTTCAGTGCAGGCTACCAGCAGTCCGTTTTCCATGCCGTCGAAATAACGGCCCAAAGGAAAACCGGGGATGATGCCGCGCTCGGTGAGCTTGTCGATAACTTCAAACGCATTTACTGGAAGGGTTAATGCGAATTCATTCCCGAACGGTCCTTTTGTGAACAACTCAACACCGTCAATTGCAGTGAGTCTTTCTACTGCGTAATGAGCCCGTTCAGCTGATAAAGTAGCTGTGCGGCGCAGTCCTTCTTCTCCCAGCAGGCAGAGGTGAATGAGAGTGCGTAAAGCACAAAGAGCCTGATTGGAACAGATATTTGAAGTCGCTTTCTGGCGGCGGATATGCTGTTCTCTGGCTTGCAGGGTAAGAACGTAACCGGTCTTACCGTCTTCATCCTCAGTGCGTCCTGCCATACGCCCCGGCATTTGGCGGATTAGTGCTTTAGAACAAGTCATAATGCCGAGATACGGCCCACCGAATGAAAGGGGCTGCCCAATAGACTGACCATCTGCAACAGCAATATCAGCTCCCATCTGACCCGGTGTTTTTAGCACAGATTGCATGACCGGATAGGTGGACATGATAGCTACAGCTTTATGTTCGTGAACTGTAGCAAAAAGATCTGTGAAATCATTTACAGAACCAAAGAAGTTCGGGTTCTGAACTATGATTGCCGCAGTTTCATTATCAATGGCTGCGGTAATTGATTTGACGTTTGTGCATCCGTGGTTGTGGGGCACAGTCACAAGTTCAATATTTAAATTGCTTGTGTAGGAATTCAGCATCACCCTGTAAATAGGGTTCAGTGATTCACTGACAATAATTTTGCGGCGTCTGGTTTTGCGGACAGCCATAAGGGTGGCTTCATAGAGTGCGCTTCCACCATCATATACAGAAGCGTTGGAGTATTGCATACCCATGAGTCTGGCCATAGCGGTCTGGTACTCGAAAATAGCCTGCAAAGTTCCCTGTGAAGATTCTGGCTGATATGGTGTGTATGCGGTATAGAATTCACTGCGTGATGACAGCGCATCAACTGCTGTGGGGATGAAGTGGTCGTAAAATCCTGCGCCAAGGAAGCTGGTCAGGTTGGTGGTGTTTCTGGATGCCATTTTTTCCAGCATTTCCAGAACTGCCATTTCACTTTTACCTTTAGGAAGGTCGAAGCTTTTTGGGCGAAGTTCTGTCGGAATTTCTGCAAACAGGTCTTCCACGGAGTTTACGCCGATCACATCAAGCATTTCCCGTATTTCTTCCGGGGAATGAGGTACGTAAGGCATGGTTGTCCTCCGGTATATAAAATATTAATTCCCCGCTGACGTGAGCGGCCGGCGGGGAAATTGTTAACTATACTAGAATTGCTCCAGATTAATGATCTTCTTCTTCAGTAACCTTTTCGTAGGCTGCTGCATCAAGAAGAGCGTCTGTTGGACCGGTTATTTTAACTTTGACCATCCAGCCGTCACCATAAGGGTCTTCGTTAACTTTTTCGGGAGCGTCTTCGAGTGCTTCATTTATAGCAATAACTTCGAAGTCTACAGGAGCGTATATTTCACTGGCAGCTTTTACTGATTCGATAGAACCGAATTCGTCACCGGCTGCAAATGAATCTCCTACCTGAGGAAGTTCGACGAATGTAAGATCGCCGAGCTGTTCCTGTGCAAAATGGGAAATACCGATAGTTCCGTTTTCACCGTCTACTTTGAGCCATTCGTGAGATTTGGCGTAAAGAAGTTCCTGGGGGATCATGAGGCCTCCTTTATGTGTGAACAAAAAATTGAATTTTCCTAACTGATATGCATTAAATGAACTTGTGACAGATAGCATTCATGCTTAAGAAATAAAAGCCTTTGTGAAGGGCAATTTTCATAAAATTTACATAAAAATTTAGCGCATAATGAAAAAATTAATAATTTTATAAATTTGCAGTGAATTTGTCCGTGTTACTAAAACTTGTGTTTTGACGAAAAAGGGCATACGCAGCTAGTAAAGAGTTTGTATGTAGATTTGTTTTTAAGGGTGGATTCTGCCCGATGTCACTATTTTTAAATATAAATACTTATAAAATTGTTATGTTATATGTAGGAGCAGACAGTAATGGTCGTGTCGACTGACAAGGAGACTCTCAAGATCAAAACTGCCGGAAGGATTTGGGATATTGAGCGTACAGCTGATCTTGAAACCTTATGGGATTCCATCGGTGAGGATGAATTTGGTGAGGATGAACGTCTTCCTTACTGGGCTGAACTTTGGCCTGCAAGTGTTCTTCTCGGTGAATGGCTTTATCGTAATGCCGCATCTATCAGGGGTAAGAAATGCTTAGATCTTGGCTGCGGGCTTGGTTTGACTGCTATAATAGGCCAGTCTCTCGGAGCAGAAGTTGTTGCTTTTGATTATGAATTCGCACCGCTCGTATATGCCAGAGAAAATGCTCAAATAAATAAGACTGAGCAGCCATTGTGGCTACAGATGGATTGGCGTGATCCTGCTTTGGCCGAAGATTCATTTGATTTTATCTGGGGTGGCGATATTCTTTACGAAAAAAGGTTTTTTGATCCATTGGAGAAACTTTTTCGCAGGGTGCTTAAGCCATGTGGTATGATCTGGATGGCAGAGCCTGTCAGGGATGTTTCCTATCCTGTCTGGAGCAAACTTGAAAATCTAGGTTGGCAGACTTCATTGCCGCTTACGGAAAAGGCAGCTTGCTGCAATGCTGAAATGACAGTTAATATTCGGGAAGTTGTTCCCGGACACAAAATATAATCGCTACGGAGGTTTGAAAATGGGCAAAACAATACGTTTCGGGGTTTCCCTTGATTCCGACCTGCTTGAAAAATTTGATAAACTTTGTGATGAAAAAAGTTACCAGACCCGCTCTGAGGCAATCAGAGATTTGATCCGTAATATGCTGGTTGAAAAAGAATGGGATGAAACCGAAGGTGAAATGGCCGGTACACTTTCCCTAGTTTACGATCATCACCATACCGGTTTGTCACAGAGGCTGACTGAGCTGCAGCATGATAGCCATGATCTTATAATGTCTACTCTGCATGTTCATCTTGATCACGATAACTGTCTCGAAGTAATGGTGCTTAAAGGCAATGGTAAGTTGATCAAAGAGCTTGCTCATCGTCTTATCTCGACTAAAGGTGTTAAGCACGGAAAACTTGGACTTACTACTACCGGCGAGACACTTGTTTAGCTATTGTGAAATGGATTAGCTGTATAGTTCTTTACTACTTTTAATCTAAATTTTTATTCAACCAGCGCAAAGTTTATTAAAGATTTTTAAAAGGCTAGAGGAGTTTTTATAAAACTCCTCTAGCTATTAAATTGTCTCAGATAGATGGTTACAGCGCATCAAATAAATTTCAGGAAAAAAATGGAAGACGTTCAAAATAGTCCTGCCAAAGTGGCCATGTCTATTAACCGTGTCGGTGTGCGGGATCTCACCCTCCCATTGGTTGTACGTGATCGCAAAACCGGAAGTCAGCATACAATGGCTAAAGTGGCTCTTTCAGTTGATTTGCCTGCTCATTTTAAGGGTACGCATATGAGCCGTTTTGTAGAGGCTCTTGAAGACTGGACTGAGGAACTGGATTATGAAAGTTTTTTCAATTTATTAAGCGATATTCTGCGTAGACTGGAAGCGCGTAGTGCTCATGCTGAATTGAGCTTTCCGTTTTGCCTGAAAAAGAAGTCCCCTGTAAGTGGCCGTATCGGGGTTATGAGTTATGATTGCTCTGTAGAGGGTGAGCTTGTTGGGAATAAACTTGAATTCACTCTTGGAGTTAAGATTCCGGTTATGACCGTTTGCCCTTGCTCAAAGGCGATCAGTGATGAAGGTGCTCATAGTCAGCGGGCAGTAGTTCATATTAAAACCAAGTCTGATGGGTTTGTCTGGATTGAAGATCTGGTTGAGATTGCTGAACAGTCCGGTTCCTGCGAAGTCTATTCATTGCTGAAAAGAGAAGATGAAAAGCATGTTACAGAAAAAAGTTTTTCTAATCCGACTTTTGTAGAAGATGTTGTTCGGAATGCGGCTATGGGGTTGGAAAAACACCCCAAAATATTATGGTACAAAGTGGATGTGGATAGCTTTGAATCGATTCACAATCATTGTGCTTTTGCAAGTATTGTCAAAGGCTGATTTGTGCTTATATTACAAGTAGGGAGACAGGGGAGGTAAAGACTTCACCTGAGCTCCGGAGATAGTCGCTGTTGCTTGACCCATGGGTTAAGCAACAGCGACGACATTTTAAGGTTAAAAAAAATGCCGTCAGAACTTCTGGCGGCATTTTTTTGTTTTCACGTGGAAATAATTATTCTGTCTCAACGCTGTAAGACCAGCCGCCCTGACCTTCAGTGAGGATAAATACACGATAAGGTGCAATCCCTTTTTTCACAAAGTAGTCAACTGTTCTTTCTGCGCCGCCTTTGCCTCTCGGGCAAATTACGACAACTGGTTTGGTGGAATCTTTCAGTTCATTCAGACTTGCTTCAAGTTTGATTTTGTCTGAATCAGATTTAACAGGATATGCACATGTTTCAACTGCGCCTTTAATGTGGTGGGCTTTAAAATCATCTGATTCCTGAATATCTATAATGGCAATATCAGCTTTATTTTCGATGGCTTTTTGCAGTGATGCAGCACTCATATAATTATATTTCTCTTTCATAGCAAAGGCAGAGGCTGCAATTACAAGAGTCATGATAGCTGTACCTAATACCAGCAGTAATTTCTTTGATAAGCTCATGTTGTTCTCCTTTTGGTGTAGGTGTAATTATTTACTTGCGTGTAACCATAAGGAGAACTTCTCGTCGAATATTAAATGCTGATACTTAAAATGAGATTGTATTGTATTTTTCTATTGTATAAGTGTTCGGTCAGATTTTTCTTTAAAAAGTTCGCGTATTTTTTCGACTCTGTCTCTGTTTACGGAAAAATCGTAATATCCGAGCCGTGCCGAAGATTTTACTTCTATTAATCCATTTGGTTCATCATAAAAACATTCGAAGTCATCAACATATCTGAATATTTTACTTCTGAATTCAGCATAAAGATATGGGCCTTCTGTTTTTATTATTTTTGATCCTTCTATTTGTTTTATGACCTCTGTGAGGTGCTGCATCACTTCCTGTGCCGAGCCTGAAGCTTTGATTGCATCAATTCTATGCGACGGATCTTTTGCCTGCGATGAGACGCATTTAGGACTGTCAGGGCATGGAGAAAATTTTCCATTTTTTACTCCAAGATTGTCTGGAGCAGTGGATATACATGCGGCTGTGAAGAGCGCTATCCCTGAAACTACCATTAATAATAAAATTATTTTGTATGTCATAATTAAAAAGGATAGGTCATAAAATATCTTATGAGCAAGAAGTTTATTAATAAAATCTAAAGAGTTGTCTTTATTAAATCAAAAAATATACCAGTTTAGTGAGTTAGTGACATGCTGTTAATAACTATGTGCAAAACAAAAATATCCCTTGCCGGTACATAAACCGACAAGGGATATTTTTATCCGAGCTGTATAAATTTAGAATGGGTTTGTTTTGATACAGAATGAGCCTTCTTTGAGTAAATCTGAGATGCTGATTTCGTCAAGAGCTGCATACATGGCTTTGCTGGCTTTGATCCATACCTCACGGGTGGGGCAGTTCTCAATGCGCTGGCACATAACATCATCTTCAAGGCATTCAACAAGTCCAGATTCACCTTCAAGGCTTCTTACAACATCTCCAACGGAGATATCTTCCGGAGACATTGACAAAATATGTCCTCCACCGGGGCCTCTTTTGCTGGTGATGAAGCCAGCTTTTTTAAGCTCTCGAATGAGTTTTTCAAGGTATTTGGTGGATAGTCCCTGGCGGCTGGCAATATCGCTGATACGAACTGGTCCTGTTCTACAGTGCATCGCTATATCCAGCATCATTCTGGTACCGTATCTACTTCTGGTGGTCAGTCTCATGTATTTTCCTTCTTGCTTTACAGTCTAATTAAAAAAGTAATTCTGTCGGGTCAAGAGGGATTAAGTTTTGATAGTGTTATTGTTTGGATATTCTTAGTTAAAGCTTTGATAATATTATATTTTATTTGATGATGTAAAAATAGAAGAAAATGTTGATTTATTGATTGCTTTTCGGTAAAAGTGTACATTGGCATTTCTGCGCGTCTTTTTGATTTGTGTGGATTCTAGACCAATATTTGGAGATTATTATGAACCCGAACAATTCCGGGAAGAAAGAGTTTGATGTAATTATTGTCGGTGGTGGTCCAGCAGGACTTTTTGCCGCGTTTTATCTTGGCGAGCATACAAATCTTGATGTGCTGGTCATCGAAAAAGGGAAAAGTTCCCTTAAAAGAAACTGTCCTATTACCGGAGATCAGGAATGTATCAAGTGTAAGCCTTGTAACATCTTGTCTGGTGTAGGGGGAGCCGGGCTTTTCTCAGATGGAAAGCTTAATTATATTCACAAGCTGGGCAAGACTGATTTGACGCAGTTTATGTCTGTTTCTGAGGCAAAAGCTCTCATTGATGAAACTGAAGAAATCTTTAACCGTTTCAACATGGATGGAAAGGTTTTTCCTACTGACATGGAAACGGCAAAAAATATTCGAAAAGATGCCTTGAAGCATGGCATCGATTTGCTGCTTATTAAGCAAAAGCATCTCGGCAGTGACAATCTTCCCGGGCATATTGCAGCTATGGCTGAGTATTGCAAGGAGAAGGGAGTAACTTTTCATACCAATGAAAATGTTGAAGATATCCTCATTGAGGATGGAAAGCTCGCCGGTGTAGTGACTAAAAAAGCTGAGTATAGAGCTAAAAATGTTATTCTCGCTCCTGGACGTGTCGGGGCAGAGTGGATGGGATCTGTAGCAAAGAGACATGATCTGGCTATTACTCAGCGTGGTATTGAAGTTGGTGTGCGTGTTGAAGTTCATGGTGATATTATGCGTGACCTTTGCAGCGTTATTTATGACCCGACTTTCTTTATCCGTACTAACACTTATGACGATCAGGTTCGCACTTTTTGTACTAATCAGGGTGGTTTTGTCGCACTTGAAAATTATCAGGATTTTGTCTGTGTGAACGGACATGCATATATGGATAAGAAATCGGAAAATACCAACTTTGCTTTTCTTTCTAAAGTAGTGCTCGAAGAGCCTGTTACTGATAATCAGGCATATGGAGAGTCCATAGGGAAACTTGCAACTATTATTGGTGGCGGTAAGCCTATTTTACAGCGTTTTGGTGATCTAAAGCGTGGACGACGTTCTACATGGAACAGGGTTCGCAACAGCTTTGTTGAACCTACTATGAAAAACGTGACTTGCGGTGACATCGCTATGGCGCTGCCTGAGCGTATAGTTCGTAACCTTATTGAAGGTCTTGAAAAGCTTAATGATGTTGTCCCCGGAGTAGCTAACGAAGAAACACTTCTTTATGCTCCGGAAATTAAGTTTTTCTCAACCCAGATTGAAACTTCAGAAGTTCTTGAAACAGCTCTTGAAGGCCTCTTTGTTGCTGGGGATGGCCCGGGAGTGGCCGGAAACATTGTTTCAGCTTCTGCTACCGGTATTATCCCGGCCAAAGAAATTGTGAGCAGAATTAAAAAATAATTAATATATGTACTTGAGATGAGAAGCGTCTTTTGACTTTAAGTAGTACGATGTAAGCGCTTTGTATGGGGTTGAATTTCTTTAAAGAAATTCAACCCTTTTTTTTAGTGTAATTAATAAAATCCGTGCCTGAGTTGAAACAATTTTAATTACCGTTTTTGTTCTCACTTTTTATTTTTCATCATTTCAGCATAAAAAATGGAGGTAGAGCGATTTTTATTTAAAATTAAATTGAATGATTTAAAATGTGGCATACAGGTAACTGTAGCAGTGAACTGTAATGACACCTAAAATTTACTGTGTTAATGGGAAAGGATGTTCATTATAAAATGTTTTTATGTTGCTGCTTAATTTAAAGTTAAGAAGGTGAAAGATGATCTCTGCTCCTACTAGTGACAAACAGCCTGCCTGCATTGCTTTTGTTTTACTTCTGTCGACTGCTGCCGCTCTTGGAGGGTTTCTATTTGGATTTGATACAGCTGTTATAAACGGAGCAGTCATCGCTTTGGGTGATTATTTTAAAGTCGGTCCGGTGCTGGTTGGAATGTCTGTTTCACTGGCTTTACTTGGTTCTGCCGTTGGTGCACTGGGGTCCGGATATATTTCTGATAAATATGGACGTATTAAAGGTATGATGCTGGCGGCTGTGTTGTTTACAGCAAGTGGCGTCGGAGCAGGGCTTCCTTTTACTGTTTGGGATTTCATTTTCTGGAGGATTTTAGGTGGAATCGGTATCGGGCTGGCAAGTGCCATAACGCCTGCTTATATTGCCGAAATTTCACCGGCGTCTCTTAGAGGGCGATTTGGGTCATTACAGCAATTGGCTATTGTCGTGGGTATTTTTATCGCTATGCTGAGTAATTACATGCTGGTTGAGGTTGCCGGTGGTTCTGCCGGTAATGAATTGTGGTTTGGTTTTGAAACATGGCGTTGGATGTTTTGGGCTGAGGTTCCTCCGGCTTTACTTTATTTAATTGCATCTATGATGATTCCTGAGTCTCCGAGATATCTAATCGGAAGAGGGAGAGAAACTGAAGCTCATGAAATTTTAGGAAAAGTAATTGGAGATAGTGTTCTTGAGAAGATAGAAGAAATCAAGGTTACACTACAAGTCGAAGGTGGGGCTGCCTTTGCTGATATTAAGGGGCGAATCGGCTTTAAGCACATTGTCTGGCTTGGACTTGGACTATCTGTATTGCAGCAGTTTGTTGGGATTAATGTAATTTTTTATTATGGAAGTATGCTCTGGCGGAGTGTTGGGTTTACCGAGCAGCATTCCTTGTGGATTACGGTTGTTACAGGAATTGTAAATATAGTGACAACGCTTATTGCGATTGTTTTTATTGATTGTATCGGGCGTAAACCGTTGCTCCTGTCAGGATCTGCCGGAATGGTCATTACCTTAGGGATACTTGCATATCTGTTTGGTACAGCACCACTTGATGCTGCTGGAAATCCTAAGCTTATTGGAGAGACTGCTACGACTGCCCTTGTTGCAGCTAACATTTATGTTTTTTGTTTCGGTTTTTCATGGGGACCTGTTGTCTGGGTTTTGCTTGGAGAAATGTTCAACAACCGAATGCGGGCATCTGCTCTTGCCTTGGGAGCCGGGGCTCAGTGGGTCGCTAACTTTGTTGTTTCCGCTTCTTTTCCTTCTCTTGTAGAATGGGTTGGCCTTGGATTTACTTATTTGGGTTATACATTTTTTGCAGCGGTGTCTTTTTTCTTTGTCATGTTTTTGATTCGTGAAACCAGAGGTCGGGAATTAGAGGATATGGAGTAGTAATTTTGTTTTTAAACAAATTTAAAAATGTACCGATGAGTTTTTTGATTATATTTTGTAATAAAAATCAACTTGCTTATTGACTTTGTGTCATTTGATTGACAGTGAATGTGTAGGGTTACTGATTTTATTATGATACTATCACCTAACTCAGGTGAAACATCTATCAAGTCATCCCCTGAAAATATTTTTTTGGAGGCCGAATGGCTCTTAATGTGAATGGAATTATCGGAAACAGTCCTGCGCTTAAGGAGGTCTTTGCTATTCTTGCAAAGGTTGCGCCTACGGACAGTACCGTGCTGGTTACGGGGGAATCCGGCACGGGGAAGGAATTACTGGTCCGTGCATTGCACCATAACAGCAAGCGAAAGGAGAAGCCTTTTGTTCCAGTGAACTGCGGTGCTATTCCTAAAGAACTTCTGGAATCTGAGCTTTTCGGGCATGAAAAAGGTGCATTTACGCATGCGGTACGGTCTCGCCCCGGTCGGTTCGAACTCGCTGACGGTGGTACAATATTTCTCGATGAAATAGGTGAGATGGATTTAAGCTTGCAGGTTAAAATTCTCAGGGTCCTGCAGGAAAAAGAAATTGAACGGGTTGGTGGAACATCCATAAAAAAGGTAGATGTTCGTATTGTTGCAGCTACCAATCGTGATCTTGAGGAGGAAGTTGCTGCCGGACGTTTTCGCGAAGATCTTTTCTATCGACTCAATGTAATTCCTATGCATCTTCCACCTCTCAGAGATCGTGGTGGCGATGTCCTGATGCTGGCAAAACATTTTTTGAATCGTTTCAGTGAAGATAAGGATATAGAAGCCTTGCGCATTGATGCTGTTGCAGCAGATATGATGGTATCATATTCATGGCCCGGCAATGTTCGCGAACTTGAAAATTTCATGGAACGTATGTGTATTCTCTGCGATGCGGACGAAATTGTTCCAGAGGATCTTCCAGATAAAATCTGGAAAGATGTTGGTAAAGAACCGAAAAAGAAAGTCGCAGAGCTTATGCAGCCTGTTGGCTTCAGTTGGCCTACTCTTGATGATATGGCTGAGCAGGGTGCTGCTGGACTTAAGGATTTTCTTGAAAAGATTGAAGACAGAATTCTTATTGAAGCCTTGGAGAAATCCGGTGGTGTTCGAAATAAAGCTGCTGAGCTGCTTGGAGTTAAACGGACTACTCTTATTGAGAAAATTAAGAAGAGGAAGTTGGAAGTATAACAATTTTTTAAATTTATTGTGGTGGATATGCGGGGAAGGCAGGAATATTGCAGAGATACCTGATTGTGACGATCAGCCGATTTACCGGAATTTTCCGGACGCTTTTTATGGCAGCCGTTATTTGGCTGGCCTGCCCGCATCCTGGTTATGCTTTGGAGTATTTTATTGATACCAAAGCTGACATGGATACAATTCGTTTTGTCTTTGATCAGAAAAATATATCCGGCAAAGTGCGCCGTACAGGGCGCAATCAAATCACTATTTCTTTTCCAGATAATGCACTTGCTGCTGAAAAAAAACCTACTCCAGCTCCCGTAGCTTCCCTGCGAATAGTTGACTCCTTAAAGGTCGGCAAGAATTCTATTACACTCGGCACTCGTATTACCGGGTTTGGTTTTATCCGTATACCTGCCGGTAACGGGGAAATGCTGATCCAGGTTTTTCGTGATCCTATCGGATCTAAATGGCGTTCTCCCAACTACAAAGCTAAAAAGGAAGCTGAGCGTAAGAAAGCTGCACAAAAGCGTGCTGCGCAAAAACGTGCTGCGCAGAAGAAAGCGGCATCCAAGAAAGTTGCTGATCAGAAGAAGTCTGTCCTCAAAACTTCTGCTAAGTCAACAACTCCAGTTGAAAAAAAAGAATCAAGAGTCGAATCTAAGCCTGTAGAAAAAAAACAGGTTATTCGTAAATCGGTTGAAAAACCTCCTGTTATTTCAGAAGTAGATTTACCTGACAGTGAAGAGTCACCTGTGCTTAAGGACGAACTTAAAGCTGCTCAGGAAATTAATAATCCAGCTCAGCAGGATGTTTCAGTTCCTTCAAGACGGCCATTTTATTCAGTTCCTTATACCTACCGTGCTCCAGTATCCAATGTCGGCCCCGGTGAGGCTAAACCTGTAGATACTTCTATTCCTCCTGCTAGAGCTGGAATAGGCTACAATAAGACTGCCCAGGCTTCTTATCCAGACACTGGAAATTCAGCTGGAAGTGTTGTGCCTGTGTCGAATCAGGAAGTTCATAGCGCTGACAATGGTAAAGCTGGAGGACAGGTTGTGCCTGAGACAGTCCAGTCAGAAGGTGGCGTTGCCGGAGGTGTCATGCCTCCGCCGCAGACTGAATCTGATAGCTTTGAAGCAGTACGACCTTCCGGAGAAGGAGGCGTTTCCGGAGCAGTGTCTCCGCCGCAGTTATCTGAAGGAGGAGCTTCCGGAAGAATCGCTCCTCCTCCGTCACAAGCATCTGGAACAGTAAATGGTCCTGTAGCCGGTAGTAGTATCGTCCCGCCTGATTCAGGTGCATCAGGACAGGTTGTTCCTCCACCACAAAATGAGGATAGTTTTGAAGCTGGAGAGTATGATACTTCAGATCAGGGTGATGAAAATGTAAATGCATCTGCTTTAGTGGGAGAAGCAGATGCAACTGAGGGCGCCGAAGGCGATAGCTATGTAGATGACGGTTCTGATGCTTTTCCTGTTGAAAGTTCCGTAGGGGAAGATGAGGAAGGTGGCACTAAAAAGGAAATGACCCTTGAAGAAAAGATAAAAATTGCCAAGGGGATGCTTCTTGCCGCAGAAAGTACCTTAGCTGACGGTCAGGTACAGGCTGCAGTTGATGGTTTTAAAGAAATTTCATTGTTGCCATATATTCCAACTGATATGCGCCTTCGTGCCCTATATGGCAAGGCCGAGGCTTTGACTGAACTTTATAAGGATGCTCCGGCTGACAATTTTGGTGAGACTTCCAGTGCCTGGATGGAAGCAATGAATGCTGACACTAAGGCTCCTAATGTTCCGATGGCGTTGCTTAATCTGGGACTTTTGAATCTTAAGGTAGGGAATATGCCGGAAGCAAAGGCATATTTTAATCTTTTGAAATCTCAATATCCTAATGATCCTAATATACCCTATATCAGCTATTATTGGGGGCAGTATTATCTAGGTTTGGGAGAGTACGAGAAAGCAGCTGATCAGTTCCAATATCTTGTTCAGATGTATCCTGACAGCAAAGTTGTGCGTGATGCCGCTTTAGGTTTGGCTAAGGCCCTTGATAAGCTGGGTTATGATGAGCAGGCATATCAAATCATTGATTACATCGATAAACGTTGGCCTAGATTTTATATTGAAGACCTTGATTTCTTGCTTATGGCGGCAAACACCCAGAATAGACTTGGCAAGGTCAATGATGCCAAGGGAAATTATTGGGCATACTACAACCTGGCTCCTGATGCAAAGGAAGCCGATATTGTTTTAGCACGTATAGGTGATATTTATTTAAAGCAGGGCGATAAAGACGCAGCAAAAGAAATTTATGAAAAAGCAGCCAAGGATTTTCCTGACAAAGAAGGTGGCCTTGTTGCTATGATGCGTCTGGCTGAAGAAGGTATTTATGATGATCCAAGTATGTCGCAAATGGATAAAGTCTTTGATCGTCCTTACAATCTTAGACCACAGAAGATTTATAATCGTATTGTAGAAAAGCATCCTGACAGTCCTCTTGCGCCGCTTGCACAGCTCAAGCTTGGTATGTGGTATTACTGGAATAAAAAATATGGTGACTGTTTAAGTGCTGTACAGGATTTTCTGGATAAGTATCCACGTAGTGCATTGCGCGAAAAAGCCAGTCAACTCGGGACTCAGGTCTTTGATAAGGCCGTCCCTGAATTGGTTAAAGATGAAAATTATGGCAGAGTTATTGATTATTGGAACAAGTACGCAGCCAAAAATGATGACGGCAAAGGTGTAAATGATGATACCCGTATGGGGGTTGCCTTAAGCTATTGGAAAAAAGCGCAGCCGCAAAAAGCTCTTGAGCTTATTGATCGTTATCTTCAGGAAGAAGAAGTACCAAAATATTCAGCTATGGCGCTTGATATGGCTCTTGGAATTTATGTTGAAGATCAGGCTTGGAGTAAGGTCACTAATCTGGTCAATCTCGCGAAAAATAAATGGAAGCTTGACCCGAAGCAGCAAGTGCAGATTGAATATGCACAGGCAATGGCTTATGAAAATTTAGGCGAAACCGAGCGCAGTACTCCTCTATGGGCCGGGCTGGCCTCAAACCTTCTTTTGCCTGAATCGTCGCGTGCTTATTCCATGTACTATATGGCTAAGTCCTCTATGAAGAAGAAGGAACTTAAAAAAGTTTTTATCTATGCCCAGGAAGCGTTGTCTATGCTTCTTGAGACCGGTGGTGACAGGGAAAAGATCAAAGATTGTATTTTGATGACAATTTTTGCGGCAGAGAGTTCCGGCAGATATCGTGAGGCTCTTAAATGGGCTGCCGAGTATGACAAGTATATTCCGATCTCTGATTCTGAATGGGCTTCTTCACGATTTCGTTTGGCTCAGCTTTATGAGAAGGCCGGAGCCATGTCTGAATGGAAGAAGTTGATGGAAGAAGTGGCAGAAAAGAGTGCTGATGATTTATATGGCCGGTTGGCAAAATCTGCTCTTGAAACACATAAGATTGAGCAGGATGCATCCAAGTTTAAGCCGAACATGGGTTTTCAATAATTAAAGGCAGGTAAGTATGATCAGAAAGCCAGTTGTTGCCGGGCGTTTTTACCCCGACAACCCAACACAGTTGAAAAGTGAGCTCGGTCAGTATTTAAAACGGCTTAAAAATAAAACTGATCGGTCATATGACAGGCTGGTTATGCTGCCACATGCCGGATATATGTTCTCAGGTGAAGCCTGTGGCAAGACAATCATGCAGGCAAATCTGGCTCCTACAGTTGTATTGCTTGGTCCAAACCATACCGGATTGGGGTCTTCTATTTCTGTCTGGAGTTCCGGAGCATGGGAGTTTCCCGGTGGAATGCTTGAAGTGGATGATGTCTTTGCTCAAAAACTTATTGATAGTAAAACAGGTTATGTAGATAACCAGGCGGCCCATGCGCGTGAGCACTCTCTGGAGGTTCTTCTTCCGTTTTTGCATTATCTTAATCCTGAAACAAAAATTGTTCCCGTCTGTATATCTGAGTCTTCGCCTGTAACTTTACATAAAGCAGGAGAGCTTCTGGCTGATATTATCAGTGAATATCCAGAGCCTGTTTCGATAGTGGTAAGTTCAGATATGAGTCATTTTATTTCTGCTGCCAAGGCTAAGAAAATGGATTCTATGGCCTTGGAAGCTGTAATTCGTCTGGACCCTGCAGACTTTTATTCGATTGTTTCGTCTAACCAGATCAGCATGTGCGGTGTGTTGCCTATGACGGTAGGCATGTACGCAGCTAAGAAAAACGGGGCAAGCAGCGGGCGGCTTATTGAGTATACAAATTCAGGAAAAGTTACCGGGGATTACGAGAGTGTGGTAGCTTATGCCGGAGTTATTATTTCCTAGCACTTGCCAATCGGCGAAAGCAGCATTATTTGTACTGATCGGGTTGCGGTGGTGCAGTCTGGTTCAGAAAAATAATGCCTGTTAAGGGCGAAGGATATATGCGCGATGAGTCTAGTTAACGGTTATGCCATTGGCATTGATACTGGTGGAACTTATACTGATACTGTTGTTGTTAATTGTGCTGATTCCAGCGTTATTGCCTCGGCAAAATCTCCTACCACACATCATGACTTGAGTCTGGGGCTGGCTTCATCTCTTGATAAAGCCATTCAGAGAAGCGGAATTTCTCCTGATGATGTAACTCTCGTTTCTGTTTCTACTACTCTGGCGACCAATGCTGTTGTCGAAAACAAAGGAGCCCGGATCGGACTTTTTATGATCGGCTCTACCAAGGCTTTGAAGCTGCCGGTTGTTACTGTCCGTTATGTAAGCGGAGGACACAAAATAACCGGAGCTGAAGAAGATCCCCTTGATATAGAATCTCTTGTTGATGGAATCAATGATATGGCCGGGCATGTTGACGGATATGCTGTCTGCAGTGCCATGAGTATCAAAAATCCGGCTCATGAACTTATTGCTGCAAAAGCGATAACTATCACAGATCCCAAACCTGTTTTCTGTTCCCATTCCATAAGTACCCGCGCCGGTCAGAAAGAAAGAGCCGCAACAGCGGTGCTTAATGCCCGCCTGATGCCCGTAATGAAAGAATTTTTATCCGGAGTTGCCAAAGCTCTTGATGAACGTGGGCTTGGTAAATCTGTTGTCGTTGTGCGTGGTAATGCAACATCCATGAGTATGGATGATGCTGTGCAGCGTGCTGCAGATACCTTTGCCAGCGGTCCTGCATCAACGGCTTATTACGGTAGTATTTATTCTCCGGCAAAAGATGCTCTGATAGTTGATGTCGGTGGAACAACTACGGATGTTACGCTGATCAGAAACTCTCGTCCGACCATAGAAGAGAGCGGAAGCATAATCGGCGACTGGGAAACCCATGTTGAAGCCGTTGAAATGTTTACCGTTGGTGTTGGGGGAGACAGTTTTTCACGTATTAACAGGTCAGGAAATCTTGAAGTTGGTCCAGGCAGAGTTGTTCCCCTTTGCATGGCTGGTGATATTCCTTCACCTGAGAAATGGATTGGCTGCGCACATGAATCACATTTGATTAAAGCTGGACCAACTGCCTTTAAAAATTCTGATGACCCTGTACTTGATTACCTGATGGAAAATGGTCCTTCTACTTTTGGCCAGATTCTTGGGGGTGTTGATATGGGGGAAATCAAACTTACCGGTCGTGTTCAGCAGCTTGTCCGCGAGCAGCAGATTGAGGAAGCAGGGTTCACTCCAACTGATGCTTTGCATGTTCTCGGTGAACTTGAAATTGGTGATGCTGAAAAATCTATCGCAGCGGCAAAAACATTAGGCGCTGAATTTGATATGGATGGCAAAGGTTTTGCTCAAAAAGTTTTGGCTGAAACCAGACTCAAAATTGAGAATGCCATGCTTGAACATATTGTGCGCAAAGAGATTGGCGGAAATATGGCTGGTATCGTTGCCGGACGTTCTGCCAGCGAGTTGGTCCGCTTTGATGTTTCGCTCAATTTACCAATTGTGGGCATTGGCGCTGCAGCGGATAAACTTTTGCCAGAAGTTGCTGAAAAATTACATACAAAGGCTGTTTTTCCTGATCACCATGAGGTCGGTAACGCCCTTGGCGCAATTAAAATGGCTCTTGATAATATGAAAAAGGAGAGCAAATAATGTATAATCGCCAACCTTCCGCATGGGAATATTGTCTTGAAGGTGCCAGTGAGAATATTGAGACGGAAGTTGTTCATGGCTGGATATTTAAAGACGGAGTATGGACAGCGCACGCATGGTGCGAATTTGCAGATAGAGTGATTGATCTTGCTCTATCGACACATTCAACAGACAAGTCTGATTACTATACAAAATATATGGTCAGCAGCGATCGTTGCAGGCGTTACTCACGTATTGAATTTTTTGAATTGGTTGGTAACGAGAAGCATTTCGGTCCATATGATACAGATCTCTTCTTTGCAGAAACTTCCGAACAGGACCCCCTGGAAGTTATTGAAGCTCAAAAGGGTGAGTAAAATGGCTGCAGGTTTTTTTATAACAGGTACTGGAACTGATGTGGGTAAGACTGTGGTTACAGCCGGACTTGCCCGGTTTTTTAGTCATAACGGTGTAAAATGTCTTCCTGTTAAGCCTATCCAGTCTGGAGGGAAAGTCCGTGCTGATGGGAAAATGGACTCTCCAGATGGTGAAGTCTATAAATTTGCTCAGGCAGAATGGCATCCTGAAACGCAGTGTCCTTATATTTTTGAACCTGCCAGCTCTCCGCATTTAGCCGCAGAGTTGGCAGGAACCAGAATAGATATAGCTGATGTTGCTGAGAAGGTTAGGGGGCTGGAAAAAGAAGGCTTTTTGCTTGTGGAAGGAGCCGGTGGCATCTTAGTTCCGATAAATGGTGATTCCACTATGCTGGATCTGATGAAAGATTTGGCTTACCCTGTAATTCTTGTTTCAGAGAACAAGCTGGGAACAATTAATGAAACTTTGCTTTCAATAAATGAATTGAAAAGGGCCGGACTTGAAATAGCAGGAGTCTTAATGACTGCTGTAAATCAGCCCGAACCGGAAGAGTTCGGCATGGCTGCTGACAATATTAAGATGATAGAAAAGTTTTCTGCAGTAAAGGTTCTCGCCTCCATTCCGTATATTTTTGATTGGGACAGCAGCAATAACCATTGCTGGACGGAATTGGATAAATATCTCTCCGATCTTAATATAATAAATTATACCAGATAAGAAGATTACTTTCTTTGGTTTCACGTAAAAGCTGCCACAGGCTTTTTAAAAAAGAGTTTATCATGTCTATAACAGAATCTATGCTTAGTTTTGATCGCGATCATATCTGGCATCCGTATACCTCTGCAGTCGATCCCTTGAATGTTTATCCTGTCGCCGCAACTGAAGGTGTTAAGATTATTCTTGAAGATGGCCGGGAGCTTATTGACGGTATGGCTTCGTGGTGGTGCGCTATTCATGGTTACAATCATCCTGTACTACGTAAAGCTCTTTGTGATCAGGCAGAAAAAATGCCTCACGTTATGTTCGGAGGGCTGACACACGAACCAGCTATTTCTCTTTCCGAGAAACTGGTGGAACTTACTCCTGAACCGTTGCAACATGTATTTCTTGCCGATTCAGGTTCTGTTTCAGTAGAAGTGGCCATAAAGATGGCAATCCAATACTGGTATGCTCTGGGACACGCTGAAAAGAACAGACTTATGACTGTCCGTAACGGCTACCATGGAGATACTCTAGGCTGTATGTCCGTGTGTGATCCTGTTAACGGGATGCATTCTATGTTTACCTCGGTGCTGCCTGAACATATTTTTGCAGATGCTCCTCCATGCCGTTTTGAGGGAGGATGTTCTGATGATGATTTTGCTGATTTTAAAGAGAAGATAGAAAAGCATGCTCATGAACTTGCTGCTGTTATCCTTGAGCCTTTAGTACAGGGAGCAGGAGGAATGCGTTTCTACTCTCCTGAATATTTGAAAAGGGTTCGAGCAGCTTGTGATGAGTATGGAGTTTTACTCATCTGTGATGAAATTGCCACTGGGTTTGGTCGCGCAGGAGCTATGTTTGCCAGTGAGATTGCAGGTATCAGTCCTGATATTATGTGTGTAGGCAAAGCCATAACCGGTGGCATGATGAGTCTTGCCGCGACCCTTGCAACCAAAGCCGTTGCAGAAGGTATTTCATCTAAGGGCGGCGTTTTCATGCATGGTCCGACATTTATGGGCAATCCGCTCGCCTGTGCTGTGGCCAATGCTTCTCTGGATTTGCTGGTCAAAAGTAACTGGCAGGAACGGGTAGACAACATAACTCATATGTTGCGTAGCGGTCTTTCAAGATGTGAAAAACTTTTCAATGTTGCTGATGTTCGCTGTCTCGGGGCTATCGGAGTTATAGAACTTAAACAGCCGGTGAATATGAATCTCATTCAGCGTGAATTTGTTAAACGAGGGGTCTGGGTGAGGCCTTTCGGTAAGCTTGTTTATGTGATGCCACCGTATATTATTTCAGACTTAGAACTTGAAGCTCTCACTTCCGCTATTTGTGAAGTTGTCAGTTTACACATAGGAAATTAAAATTGGATAGAAAAGATAAACAAGCTATCTGGACCGCCGTTCACGGCGGCGGAGCCATTGATGAGCATACGGCGGTTTCAATTCTAGGTGCCTCCCACGGTGAGCTTGCAGAAATTCTTCATGCTGCCCATACCATGACTATGCGCCGATTCGGCCGCGAAATAAGTTTATGCGGCATTGCCAATGTACGTAGCGGAAATTGTTCTGAAAACTGTTCTTTCTGCGCCCAGTCCAGTCATTTTACGGGAACACCAGCTCCTACTTATCCGCTCATGTCTGTTGAGGAAATTAGAGATTGTGCTAAAAAAGCAGGTGAGTCTCCGGTTGAATTTTTTAGTTATGTGACAAGCGGCAGAGCGCTCAAGGGGAAATCTTTAAGCAATGTCTGCGAAGCTGTGGACGGAATGCGTGACACTTCTTTCAAGCACTGTGCATCGCTTGGGTGTCTTGATCTCGAGTCTCTGGAGAAACTTAAAAGTGCTGGGGTGGTAAGGTATCACCATAACCTTGAGTCGTCAGAAAGTTTTTTTCCAAGCGTTTGTACCACTCACACATATGCTGAAAGAATTGGTACTGTGCGTGACGCAAAAAAGGCAGGTCTTGAAGTCTGCTGCGGTGGACTTATGGGGATTGGTGAGAGTCCTCAGCAGAGGGTGGAGCTTGCTTTAGCCATTGCTGCAGAGGAGGTTGATTCAATTCCTCTAAATTTTCTTGTGCCTATTCCAGGTACTCCTCTTGAAAACGTAAAACCTATGCAGCCTCTTGAAATATTACTTACTATTGCTATGTTTCGGTTGGTAAATCCTCATGCTCAGGTGCGCATGGCTGCGGGAAGATCCGCTTTACGTTCATTGCAGGCATTTATTTTTCATGCAGGATGTAATGCTCTTATGGTGGGAGATTTCCTTACCGTTTCAGGGCAGGGAATTGAAGCAGATCTGACTATGCTCAAAGATTTAGGTTTTTCGGTGAAGAAAAAATAACTTTCTTTAATAGCCATTAAAATATCAGTTAAGTATGGTGTAGGATCGTAGCTACATAATCTTGAATTTTTACAAGAACACTTGGGGATGGTTTTTCAAAAGTAACTCCTAAGGCTATCTTTCGAGAGTCTTTTGTTACACGCTGGACTTTACAGGGAATGATATATTCACCATTTTCAGCGAAATATGGACAGTGTGCACTTAAACTATCGCCAATCTCGGGAGTTTCTGTCTTTTCGTCTTTAATATATGTTATACAGCAACCGCTTGAACTCAGGTCTTCAATAACTGCAATTGTTTTTTTTCCGGATAGTTCCAGTTCTGCTTCAAGGAAACAGTTGATCCGTTTGTGTCTTCTGAGGTTGTATGTCTCAATACGTTTTGGATATTTGAGGAAAAGCAGTTTGTCAGGTGAATTAATAAGTTTGATTATGCTTGTTTCAAATCCGGACGCTATACCTTCATATATAAATCTGACCGTAGCGTCATTGCCGGAATAGAGGTATTCAGACCACAATGCTCGGTCAGTAGGGTGAACCATAGGGTCTTTGACTATAACGTATTTACCCGGATCTCCTCCGATAACAATGGACGGAGCTTTGTCGTTGAGACCTGCAAGTTCAACTGCTACCCTAAGACCCGGGGTACATGCTACTTTTAATTTGGTTTTCTGACTGATCATTTTGCGGCTTGTTTTGTTATATATTTTTTAAATTTAATAGCCCATTCAAGATCCGGTTGAATCTGTAGGGCCTCATCAATGTGGTTTAGTGCTTTGTCATAATTTCCGGAATCAAAATATGCTCTGGCTATGTTGAAATGAAGATGTTCATCTTTTGCATTAATTTCGAGCGCCTTGCTATAAAATGTAATTGCATCTTCAAAAAGAGCTTGTTTGCGAAGTGATATAGCAAACATGTTGAATTCCTGACGCTGCTCCTCAATAAATACTTCGTCATTATTGAGGAGTTTTTTTACTATAGTTGATAGCTTATCAAAATTTTTTTTGGTGCATTGCACGGATCCCATGCCCAAGTTGGCTTTGGAATTTTCCGGGTCCAGCAAAAGAGCCTTGGCAAAGGCCTGTTCGGCTTTGTCCATCTCCCCATTTGTAAAATCTTCTTCTCCTCTATCTATTTTGGCCTTTAGGGATTTAAGTGCCGGTAAAGTCTTGCGCTCATAATAATCTCTTTCAGGGGTGAATGATATTATGAACTGTTTTTTTGTCAGCGAAGTTATAATACCTGACGGGATATTTTGATCGTTAAGTGGTTGAACATGGTATTCGTCAATTCCAGAGCGCGTGATATAGTAATATGTTTTGTGTTCTGCTTTTTGTAAAGTTGCACCTGTTCCAGTGTGGTCTGTCGTGTTTTTAGAGTAAACACCAAGAACTTGATTCAATTCCCCCATGGACCTTATTAACTCCCTACAAGTTTTAAATTGTCGCGTGATATGTCGTGTGTAGTTATATATGATATAAATATAGCTGCCCTTTTTTATAATCAGGCTTGAGATAAATGTCGATTAGAATTTAAAAAAAATAAGAAACTTATAAGAATCCTCCAACTACGGGGTACTATGAGCAGATAAATATGTTTTTGGGTATTGTATCTTTTAAAATCGATATCAAAAAAAAGTTATAAGGGGATTGAGTATATATTGTTTTTATTCACATGTTGCTTGATATTCAATGTATAACAAAATACTAAATATCTTGTTATCCGTGAACATCACGAATAAAAGGTAATTTAGAGGCTGGTTGGAGAATATGGTGAACTATTGCTTCGTGCGGATTATCATTTCCATGTTGGTGATATTAGATTTGAATTGTATGATATGATCCATCCAGACCAGCATTAAATCAGATTTAAAAAAGACCGGTATAAATGAAATTTAAAAAAAAATATTCTCATCTGGCTGTTTTCATACTTATTTTTTGTGTGCTTGTGACATCTGGGTGTGCGTCCATCAATCCTTTTGCTGATGAAATTCCTGAATATGATTTGGACGGAAAGCATGAAATGAACCTGATTCTCATGCCGGAAGATACCGTTGTGTTTGAAATGCGTAACCCCGGTTCAGGAGGATACGGTTTTGATGGAATAACTTTTGACCCCAAGCTTATAAAACTTGAAAAATATAGTATTATACCACCGGAGTCTGGTTTGCTGGGGGATTTCGGGCGCTGGAGGTTTGAACTTAATATGATCGGTCTTGGTGAAACTTCGGTGATCATTAATATAAAGAGACCAAATGAAGAACAGCGTGATGCTTATAAAATTGTAAACATCAACATAACTAAAGAAGGTGAACCATTTATTGTCTGGTAATGTTTACCCTCTGCAGCCGTTTTGCCCGGTGAGCTGTTTAATTTAATATTCGGGAATAAAAAAAGAGCGGATATAGACATATTTTTGTCTATATCCGCTCTTTTTTGGATTTAGATCATTTAAAACTTCAGCTAGACGCTTTGTTTTAAAGCTTACAATTAAAGGTCTTTTAGATAGATACTGATTAGAAATATTTATCCACCTAAAAAAATATTTAAGCTATTTAAAACGCTGGCCTGTTTTCAGCAGTGTGTAGTCAAGCAGCGTTGTGCCCGGGCAGATTGCTGTAATCATTTTTACCGGACTAATATATAATTCAGACCAGTCAAAAGTCATTTTTATGGTTCGGTCACCCACTTCTTCAAAATGAATAAGAGTTGGGCGAATATCCTTTTCTTTAACCTTATTTTTAGTGGTGTGAGATATTATATATTCTTCTGATTCTGCTAGTTCACGAAGTTTACTTTTCTTTTCAGTAACTTCTTCATCACTGCATGTGAAAGTCAGAGTGAAATCCTCCACGGATGGATGGGCCTGTTTTTTAGACAGAGTCAGAGGATCTGCTGCAACAATCCGTATTCCCATTGGCATCTGTTCATTAAGCCTGTCTATAAGTTCTTGTGCTGAAATTTCGGTACGCAGCATTACGTTCATCCATTCGCACAGACTTTCCACTCCTACGGGAAGAGCTCGGCCAAATGACAGCCGCGGCATAGGATGGAATCCCTGAGAAAAAGTCAGCGGAAGATCAGCCCTGCGCATAGCTCTCTCAATTACAGGCTGAAGGTCTAACTGGCTAAGATACGCAGTTGTTCCAATTTTAGTGTACCATAAACGGAAATTACTGCCTTTTAAGCCGAGGTCAGGTTTCTCTTCCTGCACAAATGGAGGAACATCTCCTGCTTGATCGCGGTTTTCGAATACCATTTTAGGACGGATGTCTTTTTGGGCAGCCTGCTCCACAAGTTGAGATTTTCTTCCATCAAACTCACATACGCCGCAATTACGGCATTCTTCGTAACGGCAGTCGCCAGTAAGTTTTTCATCATATCCGCGTTTTAACTCAGTAAGCAGGAATTTTTTGGTAACCCCGCTGGAAAGATGGTCCCAAGGAAGTCTGGCTTCTTTATCACGTGCAGCGAGAAAATCATCAGGATTTAAACCTTCCTCCTCCATAGCCTCAAGGTACGGATTAAGATTGAGGTGGTCTTTCCAACTGGAGAAGAGTGCTCCCCGTTCATATGCTTTTTGAATTACCGGAGCCAGTCTGCGGTCGCCTCGTGAGAATATACCTTCAAGGAAGGTCATGCGTGGAATATGGAATTTGAGCTTGAGTCTTTTCTGGGTATTGAATTTTTCGCGTAAGTAATCGAGTCGTTCATTCACTTCATCAAGTGAAATCTGGCGTTCCCATTGGAACGGAGTATGTGGTTTGGGTACGAAAGGAGATACTGCTGCAGTAATATTTAGTTTTTTAATATGCCTTCCTGCAACATCACGAACTTTAACACATAGATCAAGAATACCATCGAGATCTTCGAATGTTTCAGTTGGCAGCCCGATCATGAAGTAAAGTTTTATATTCTGCCAGCCATTATCGTAGAGCATGAGAGCATGATCAAGCAGGGCCTGTTCAGTTACTCCTTTGTTGATTACATCTCGCATACGCTGAGTACCGGCTTCGGGAGCAAGGGTTGCTCCTGTGCGTCTTATCGTAGCGATGCGTTCCATAATAGGCTCGGAAAGTGAGCCTACACGCAGTGATGGCAGAGAAATTGAAATTTGCTGAGCCGCGCAGTTGTCAAAACTTTTGGCAAAAAGAGCATCAAGAGCGGAATAGTCCCCTGTGCTCAGAGAAAGAAAAGAAGTCTCCTCGTATCCTGTTTCCTCAAGCCCCTTTGTCAGAGTTTCGTTGAGCGTTTCAGGAGTTCGTTCACGCACAGGGCGGTAGATAATTCCTGCCTGACAGAAACGGCAACCGCGTGTACATCCCCGGGCAATTTCCATGGTCAATCTATCGTGGACAGCTTTTCCGTATGGCAGGACCTGCCCTTTGGGAAAAGGGATGGGGTTCAAATCATCCACAACTGCTTTTTCAACAAAGAAATCGCCAGGGTTTTCGGGATCAAAAAATTCAGGAATATAAATACCGGGCAGCTTTGACAGAGCTCCCAGCTTTTCCTTTCTGCCCAGTTTCTTTTCCTTGCAGTCTGAAATCACTTCCATGACTTTAAGGATTGATTCTTCACCGTCACCGAGCATTACCACATCTAAAAAGTCTGCCATAGGTTCAGCATTGAAGCATGCTCCTCCTCCGGCAATAATGAGAGGGTTGTCATCGTCACGGTCTACTGATTTTAAGGGAATCCCGGCAAGGTCGAGCATGAAAAGAACATTAGTATAGCACAACTCATGTGTCAGGCTTATGCCGAGAGCGTCCACGTCTTTAAGGCGAGTGTCGCTTTCCATCGTTGCCAGCAGTTCATTGTGTTCACGCATGATCGCAGCTGTTTCTTCACATGGAACGTAAGCCCGTTCAGCATAGAAATCAGGATGCTTGTTGACAATTTCATAAAGAATTTTTTGTCCGAGATAAGACATTCCGATTTCGTAAAGGTCAGGGAATCCAATGGCAATATGTGCTTTAACCTTGGAAAGGTCTTTATGCACAGTGCCCCATTCTGATCCAAGATAGCGGGTCGGACGCGGCAAAAGAGGAAGCAGCTTTTTCAATGTACATTCCTGATAAAAATTAGTGGTTGAAGAAGGGAGCCTTTATTGGCTCCCTGTAAATTACTTTTTGAGGAGCTGGGATATGTCTGAAACGTTTCCGCCCATGCCACCCAGTCCTCCGGAAGGAGCTGTAAGGGTCAGATTGCTGGAAGCTTCCAGATACTTAGTGGAAACATCTTCCGGGCAGTTTTTATATTCGTAAATGATATGTGCGCCGTCAATTTCACCTTCAATTTCATTGTCGAAAGGATAGCCAAAAGGCAGGATCATCATTTGCACACCTTGTTGTGCAGGAACGGTCTGGAGAATGGCTGGATCGTTGATTTTGTTGTTTGCAGCGTCCCATTTACCGATAACCATATCACCATTGATAAGTTTGAAAAGTTTTACATCATAAGCCATTGTGAAAACTCCTTGAAGGCTGTTCTCAAAAAGTACTTTTACTTTGCACGGGCAAGCAGGTTTAGCACATTCTGGAACAATTTGATTAAATTATAGAATAATAAAAAAAGACCGGACGGGTTAATCATAAATCCTGTTCCGGTTCAATTATTGCGTATATGTAACTTATAAGAATTAGTTCTTGCTTGCCAATGTGTCAAGTTTATGGATCTTATAAGATTAAAGCTCACGGCATGTTGTCGTGAGCTTTAATCTTATAATCTGTATGAGAAATGGTTATCTTATATTCTTGTTTACTTATGAAAATTCAGTCGTTTCCAGAGTTTTAATTTGCGGTTTTTTTGTCATATAAATTGTAGCAGATCCAATCAAACAGCATGTACCACAGATGGTGAAGGCGAGGGGGAAGTTCCCCATATCGCCAAGCATACCGCCAAGCATTGGCCCGACTAAACCGCCTACACCGTATGCGAGAAATACATACGGATAATTTTGTCCGACATTTTTTGTCCCAAATGTATCCGCAGTGATAGTCGGGAACAGGGCAAAGTTTCCGCCGAAGTTAAATCCGATGACAGTTGCAACTATATACAACATATATTCATTGCCTGCCATGATTGTGAACAGGAGTAGGGTTACTCCTTGTATGGAAGTCATGAGAAGGATAGAATTTTTGCGTCCTAGTCTGTCGCTGGCACTGCCCCATACAATTCTGCCCACACCGTTAGACAGACTGAAAAATACCGCCATTGCAGTGCCTGCAATCGCACTTGATTCCGCTGCTGTGTGTCCTGAGGATTGTAGTGCTTCCATAGGGTAAAGCTTCATCAATCCGATGGACATCAGCCCCGCAGCTGCACTGAAAGTGAATGTAACAAAAATCAGGTAAAACTGTGGTGTCTTAAGCATTTCAGAAAAACTGAAATTTTTTTCAATTTTATCCTGTTCAGAGTGATCTACATCAATACTGTATCCCTTAGGAGTCCATTTTTCAGGCGGAAATTTCATAAAAATTCCTCCTGCTGCAATCATGACGAAGAATAATATTCCGTAAATAAAAAATGTAGTGGAAAGTCCATACGTTTCGATAAGGTTTCCCCATGTTCCGGCAAGTTTGACCCAGGCCATGGCCCCAAAACCGAAACCGGCCACAGCAAGTCCGGTTATGAATCCCTTTTTATCCGGAAACCAGCGCATTCCTACCGCAATAGGTACAACGTATCCCAACCCGATTCCTGTACCTCCAATAACTCCAATAAACAGGCACAATAATATAAAATTTGTTTCTCCTGCCAGACCTGCAAGAACATAGCCTGCTCCAAGTATCACTGCACTTAAAAAGGAAAGTCTCATCGGCCCCCATACAACCAGTTTTTTACCGGCCCACACCATTGTTAGAGCAAAGGTTACAAGTGCTATGGAGAAAACAACTTGAGTTTGAAATTTTGTCCAGCCGGTTTGAATCAGGGAAGGGGTGAAGACTGACCATGCATAGATAGCCCCCAGAGCAATTTGCATCAAGATAGCTCCAAGTACTGCAAACCATCGATTCATTACACGATTCTCACTCATCTTTTCCCCCTTAATTTTATTGTTTGTGATTAGAGTTTTAGTATCTCATTTTTCCTATTAGTTTTTTATTGCATGTCCTTTTTTCATGCTGGTCTTATATTTTCCGTTAATTTGAATTAAAGCATATATAAGTGAATAGTTCATTTTATTTTCGTTGAACGGAAATAAAAAAGTGCCGGAGCACTATGTGATCCGGCACTTTTGCCACCCGCCTTTGATAAATTACCGTTTACGGGAAATTATAATATTTACTGATTTGCAGAGCAGCGCTCGCTTGCTTCTATCTTCGAGAACACTTTGACTTTATATACGACTGAGAAAGTCTTTTAGTCTAAAATTATTTCTTCGAAAGATTGGCGCCAGCCTTTGGGGTATATTTGTGCTCCTGGTTTAAGATAGCCAATGGCTATAAGCATGGGGATCCAGTAGTTGTCAGGAATATTAAATTCTTTACGCACTCCTTCGTGGTCAAATCCATCCATAGGATGTGATTCCAGACCATTGGCAGTTGCAGAGAACATGAGAGACATGGCGAACAGACTGCTGTTTTTATTAGCAAAGGCTTGAGCAGCTTCTGCGTCTCTACCATAAAGCGCCTGTCTTGCTCCTGCAAACCATTCTCGCTGTTCTTCTTGCATCTTTCCTGCTTTCACAAAGTCTGCAAAAACTTTTTCCATGGTGGGATTACCTTCTTTCCAGCCATCTCTGTCAGCAAGTACCATAAGAGTTACAGGAGCTTCTGTTACTTTAGGTTGATCAAAAGCAAGTTTACGAAGAGCTTCCTTTTGTTCAGGAGTGCGGATAATTTTAAGTTTCCAAGGTTGTAAATTGTAGCTGGATGGAGCATTGCCTGCTTCCAGAATAATTTTTTTAAGTAAGGATTCATCTACGTCTTTTTCAGTATCAAAAAAATTAACAGCACGTCTTTTTTCAATGATTTGATCAAAATTCATTTTAATCTCCTGTAGTTATGGTTTACTGTTTACCAAACTGGATATTTCATCAAACTGAAATCCAGAGAACAATAGTTATTAAAATATTTCTTTAATGTTTGCAGGGATTAGGAACATAGCCGTTTTGTCTTTCATAATATCAGAAGTTAATAGTTAAATTTACTTTTTTATGAAGGTGCCATTTTTGTATTCTTCAAAAGCTTCTTCGAGTTCTTCCGCTGTGTTCATGACAATGGGACCTCTCCAGAAAATTGGTTCATTTATAGGTTTTCCGGTCAGCAGTAAAAAGCTTAATGGAGTTTCATCCGCTGAAATTGCAATTTCATCACCGTCTTCAAATAAAACCAGTGATCTGTTTTCTACAGAGCTGCCATCAGAAAATCCTTTGCCGGCAGTTACATAAATGAAAGCAGTATAACCTTTTTTTACAGAGTGGACAAACTCCTGCCCTGCTGGAACTGTGACATCAAAATATTCTGGGTCTATCCCAATCCCTTTTGCCGGTCCCGTAATTCCGTCAATTTTACCTGCAATGACTTTAACTCTTGTTCCGTTTTTTCGTTTCAGTTCCGGAATTTCGTCTGCTGTAATTTCTCGATATTCAGGAGCAATCATTTTGTCGGTGGCTGCCAGGTTTGCCCAGAGCTGGAATCCTTGCATGGAGCCTTTTGAGTCTCCTTTGGGCATTTCCTGATGGACAATTCCACTACCCGCAGTCATCCATTGGACACTTCCGGAAGTTGTTATCGCTGAATTACCGAGACTGTCGCCATGTTCCACATTACCCTTTAAAATGTACGTGATTGTTTCAATTCCCCGGTGTGGATGCCATGGAAATCCTTTAAGATAGTCCTCTGGATTATTAGATCTGAAGTCATCAAGCATCAGAAATGGATCAAAAAGAGAAGCTTCAAAGTATCCAAAAGCACGATGAAGCTTTACTCCGGCTCCTTCATGGACTGGTTCACCATTAAATATTTGTTTTATTTTACGTCGCATTTTTTCTCCATCAGACAAAAGTATGATTTACTGTATGGTAGCAACAAAAAGTGCAATTGCAAGAAGGAAAGGATAAAAAATATAGTAGGCTCATATTATGATCGTTTAGAGAGATTAAAAATTATGAATTAGGAATTATTTTTAATATGTTTCAAGTAAAAGAAAATTTTAAAAAGAAAGACCGGGATACACCTAATTTCTACAGCACCTTCCAAATCTGTAGAAAATTATTTCGTGTATCCCGGTCTAATCCGGTAAGTTTGCGGCTGCTATGCAGCTGATTTTATGTTTTAAGGATTTATAATTTCTTCGTAACCTTCGATGAGATCGGTTACTACTGATGGGTCAGCAAGTGTCGAGGTGTCTCCAAGGTTGGCAGCATCACCTTCAACAATCTTACGCAGAATCCGGCGCATAATTTTACCACTTCTGGTTTTAGGAAGTGACGGAGCAAACTGGATAACTTCCGGTGAGGCCAGTGGACCGATTTCCTTACGTACATGCATACGCAATTCTTTGATAAGATCATCATCTTCATCGTAATCTGAATTTGATTTGAGAGTAACGTATGCATAAATAGATTGTCCTTTAACCTGATGCGGCATGCCGACAACAGCAGCTTCAGAGACAGCTGGGTGCGAGACCAGAGCCGATTCTATCTCAGCAGTTCCCAGTCTATGACCGGAAACATTGATAACATCGTCAACACGGCCCATAATCCAGAAGTATCCGTCAGCATCTTTGCGAGCACCGTCTCCGGATTCGTATACACCTGGAAAACCTTCGAAATACTGTTGCTTGAATCTTTCCTGATTGCCCCATACACCGCGAAGCATTCCAGGCCATGGTTTTCTTATAATAAGAAATCCGCCTTCATTCGGGCCAACTTCATTGCCGTGTCTATCCACAATGGCTGCATCAATACCCGGCAGTGGAAGGGTTGCAGACCCTGGTTTAAGCGGTGTTGCATACGGCAGAGGGGAGAGGACATGTCCGCCTGTTTCAGTCTGCCACCATGTATCAACAATGGGCAGTTTTTCGTTACCTATCTTTTCATGATACCACATCCATGCTTCAGGGTTGATTGGTTCACCGACAGTTCCGAGAATTCGCAGACTTGAGAGGTCATATTTCTGGGTCCATTGGTCACCTTCACGCATGAGTGCTCGAATGGCAGTCGGAGCAGTGTAGAAAATATTAACTCTGAATTTTTCACAAACCTGCCAGAATCTTGCCGGATCAGGGTATGTGGGTACTGATTCAAACATAATGCTGGTCGAACCGAGAGCAAGCGGACCATATACAATGTATGAGTGTCCGGTAACCCAGCCTATATCCGCTGTACACCAGTGAACATCATCATCCTTAAGGTCAAAAACCCATTGGCAGGTATGGGCGGCGTATGTCAGGTAACCGCCTGTAGTGTGGAAGACTCCTTTGGGTTTTCCGGTACTGCCGGAAGTGTAGAGGATGAAGAGAGGATCTTCTGCATCCATCAGTTCGTATGGACAGTTATCTGTAATTTCAGGGTCAGACATGAGATCTGACCAGAGACAATCACGTCCTTCAACCATTTCAATGTCGTTGTTTGCTCTAGGCACAACAATGCATTGCTCAATTGTAGGGCATTCCTTGAGAGCTTCATCTGAGTTAGGTTTTAAGGGAATAGCCCTTCCGCCTCTCAAAACGCCATCACCTGTGATATGGATTTTAGCTCCGCAGTCATTTATACGGTCACGCAGACTGTTGGAGCTGAATCCTGCAAAAATAATGGAATGCGGTGCTCCTATGCGGGTACAGGCCAACATGGCGATAGCTAGCTCAGGGATCATGGGCAGGTAAATGGATACTCGATCACCTTTCTGTACACCCATTTTTTTAAGCACATTGGCAAAGCGGCATACTTCACGGTGAAGCATGTCATATGTATATACTTTTACTTCATGATCTTCCTCTCCCTGCCAGATAAGCGCAGCTTTGTTGCGGCGACCATTTTTGATATGGCGGTCAAGACAGTTTGCAGAGGCGTTTAGCTTTCCGCCTTCAAACCATTTTATCTCAGGCTTGTCGAAATCATAATCAAGCACTTTATCCCATTTTTTATCCCAGGTGAGAAGTTCTTCAGCACGTTCAGCCCAGAATCCTTCCATGTCATTAATGGAACGATCATAAATTGCTTGATATTCTTCCAGGCTTTTAACACATGCCGTAGGTACATTCGTAGGAGGATTGAAAATTCTGTTTTCTGATGAATAGCTTTCGATATTATGTTCTTCAGTCATTAGCTGGCCTCCTGAAAGGTTTTAAAATTGCTGGTTATGCAAAAAATGGTTACGGCAGATTTTTTTTTGTGCTGATCACTTTTCTGACCGGATGATTAGTTTATATATCTTTTTTTTATTCTATGCACATGCTTTTCGATAAACGGCAGAACAAAAATACGAATGGAAAGTTAAAACCGTTTGACTGTGGCTACTACCCGTTTAACTGAAAAATAGACCGTTTAAGCTGGGAGGATAAAACTTAGTAAGGGATGTCTTTTAAAAGACTTTGCAATAAAGTTGCTTTCTGGCAGTTTCACAGAAAATATTTTTTAAGGTATATATTACAATATCTTTACATTATTAAAGCTGCTTGCTGCTATTGCCGTAATCTGCATAGTTGCTGTATATCCATATTGATACAGAAATAAAAATTAACCTCAGGATGTTTCAGTTGAAAAAAGCGTTAGTTATAAATCTTACACGATTTGGTGATCTGTTACAGACTCAGCCTGTTATTTCTTCTCTTGCAAATGAAGGGTATAAGTCGGCAGTAGTGTGTCTTAAAAATTTTGCCGCCACCACAGAGCTCATGCGTGATGTCGTGGAAACTTTTCCTTTGCCGGGGGCTTTGTTTTTGGCTTCCATCGATCGTGACTGGCGTAACGCGGTGAATGTTTTTGACTCTTATTGCCGTGAAATTGAAAAGAAATTCAATCCTGATCTTATTATTAATTTGACTCCATCTGTTTCAGCTCGGTTGATAGCTCTTCGTCTCGGTAAAGATCGTGAGGTGCGGGGTTTTGCTATGGATAAGTTCGGTTTTAGCGCAGATACAAATCAGTGGGCGGTCTTTTTGCAAATGGCATCTGCAAACCGTGGTTCCAGTCCATTTAATGTTGTTGATTTATTCAGCCGTGTTGCCGAATTGAAAAGACCTGCTCCTTTCCATCTTGCTAAACCTTCACCTGAAATGAGAATTGCGGCACTTAAGTATTTAGATAATTCTGAGTCTGAAGCTCAGGGTTTTGTCGGTTTTCAGCCCGGTGCAAGCGATGATCGCAGACGTTGGCCAGTTGCTAATTTTAAAGAATTGGGTAGCCGCATCTGGAATGAAATGCGCCGGATTCCTGTATTATTAGGAACAAAAAATGAATCTCACCTTGGGCAGAAGATCTTAGAAGACGCTGATTTTCCGGTAATTAATCTTATGGGTAAAACCTCCCTGCCGGAATTAGCTGCAGTACTGCGTAGACTGGACCTTCTGGTGACCAATGATACTGGGACAATGCATCTTGCCGCTGGCTCAGGAACCCCCGTTGCTGCTGTTTTTCTTGCAACAGCCCAGCCGTGGGATACAGGGCCGGCTGCGGGCAATTTACTTTGTTTTGAACCAGATCTTGATTGTCACCCCTGCCCATTTGGAGTGAAGTGTGCTTATGAAAATAAATGTCGTCAGCACATTGGAGTTGCTGAAATTTTTGACGCTGTATCTTCTTTTATTAATCAGAGTTGCTGGCCACGAATGGAAAACAGGGGTGTTCGGGCATATCTGACAGGGCATGATGAACATGGCTTTATTGAGCTTAAGTCGTTGTCAGGTCATGAACAGACGGATCGCTATAAATGGATTCTGTTGCAGAGAGAGTTTTACCGTCGTTTTCTTGACGGGGAAGATCTTTCCGGTTTTGTGGTGGAACCGATTTCTTTTTCAATTGAATTCCGGGATATTCTGATAAAAACCTTATCAGAATGTCATGATTTACTATTTTTGATCAGCAAGCAGGCTATACTTCTCCAAGGTGATCCTATGGAAAAAATGAAGGTTAAATTTTTGGCTAACTTTCAGAGAATACAGGACATCTTATCTTCCTGTCCTCAGCTTTCAGTACTTTCCTCTCTTTGGGATCTGGAAGCAAGATCACAGGATTCCATGGATGGACTTGTCTCACAACTCCGTCGGTATATGATGCTTATTACTTCTTTATCATCTTCTATTACATAAATATGGCATGACTCTTGTATGAATTTGGACGTACCGGGCCAACCGGAAAATTATACGTACCTATTTAGGAGGAGAGTCAAATGATCGTAATCGATGGAACTAAAACTGAGTTTGATATCAGAAGTTTTGAAAATCTTGAGCAGGTTTTTGATAAGGTCCTTGAAAGTGGACACCTTGATGATCGCATTGTGACCGACGTACTGGTCAACGATGAACCTTTCAGTGAAATTTATCCCAACCAGTCAGAAGATATTGAAACTTCCGAAGTTGAAACCTTGGAAATCAAGAGTGCATCCACCGTTGAAATGGCTGGATCAATTACTCTTGAACTCTATAAGGTCGTGAATATTATGGCTGGTGGAGGAAAGCAGGTTGCTGAACTATTTAGACAGGCCGATGATGCTGAAGCTCTTGAACTTTATCAGGATCTTCTGGATGTAACTAGAGATTTTCTTGGCATGCTAGGCAGCCTGCGTGACCATTTCGCACTGAAAGAAACTGAAAAATTTGAAAAAATTGTAGAAGAATTTTCTAGTCTGTTTTCCGAAATGACAGAAGTTCTTGAAAATGAAGACTGGATTTTATTGGCTGATTTACTTGAATATGAATTCTTGCCTTCCGTTGAAAAGTGGAAGTCCGTCATCTCTGCCATCCGTGAGGATATCAGGGAGGTTTCTAAGAGGTAAACATTATGGCTGAAACTATAAGTCTTCTGGATCAGGCTCTGGAAATAGGATATGAAGAGTTGAGATTTCTTGCTGCAGGGGAAGTGGCTGATGCTTTTGAAGCTGCAGAAAGAAGAAGTTTTCTAACTACTCAGGCTCTTGAAATAAAAGAAAGCGTGAGTCTTGATCAGATTCTGGAGAAACTTAACAGACTTAAAAACCTGCAAGGTCAGCTTACTTGTGAAGCAAAAAAGCTTCATGAGTCCCTTAGACAGGATATTACAAGAGTTAAAAAAGAAAATGTTCGGTTCAAGGGGTACGGCAGGGCCGCTCGCGGAACTCCCCTTATTCAGAACAGATATATCAACAAAGTTGGATAATATTCGAAAGCGATCTGGCTATCCTTTCGAAGGTCGGTACAACAAAAAAAATCTCCTCTGAACTACAGTTCAGAGGAGATTTTTTTGTTATTCGTGGTCAGGCATATAAGGCTTTTAAAGCATATACTTATGATTTGGTCAGAAATTCTTTGATTCCAGAGCCGAGTCTTTTTATTCCTTCCTCTATGCGTGTTTCATCGGAGTTGGAGAAATTTAAGCGAAAAGTATTTTCGCCTGTGCCGTCAACGTAGAAAGGACGTCCCGGTACAAAGGCAACTTTGTTTTTAATAGCTTCATCAAAGAGCTCCATAGCGGAAACTGATTCAGGCAGTGTTACCCAGAGGAACATACCGCCTTCAGGTTGTGTTACTTTTGCCTCGGCAGGGAAGAATTTCTCTATGGATTTAACCATAACTTCACGCTGATTGCCATATCTCTGGCGAATTTTTTCAATGTGATCGTCAAGATTGTTATCGGTCACATAGCGATGGATTACGCGTTGGGCAAAGGTACTAGTGTGCAGATCAGAAGCCTGCTTGGCAATAATCATCTTATCGCGCATTTCACCGGAACAGACCATCCATCCAAGACGGAAACCAGGTGCTGCAACTTTTGAAAAAGAACCGAGTAGAACACCGTCATCTTTAAGATAGCCACGAACAACAGGTTTGTGAAATTCACCCATGAACCTCAGTTCTCCGTACGGATCATCTTCTACAAAAAGGACGTCCCGCCCTTTGAGGAGATCTGCCACTCCCTGACGTTTTTCAGGGCTGTAAGTCAGGCCTGACGGGTTCTGGAAGTTTGTGACAGCATAAAACATTTTGCTGTCGTTCTGGTCGAGGACCATTTCAAGTTCTGCAAGGTCAGGTCCGTCATCTTCAAGACCTACCGTAAGGAAATTTGACTGAAACATTGAGAAAGACTGGATAGCTCCAAGATATCCAGGGCGCTCAATGATTACGTTATCACCCTTGTTAAGGAATACCTTGCCTAGTAGATCCAGACATTGTTGGGAACCGGAAGTAATCAGGATTTCGTCAGCGCTTACATCAATACCTTTTTTCTCTTTGTAGCGGTCAGCAATGAATTGACGCAGAGGCTGGAAACCTTCAGTTGTGGAATATTGCAGGGACTGGGGTCCGCTTTCTTCCATAACTTTAACGGCTGCAGCTTGAAGGTCAGCCACAGGAAAAAGTTCTGGATTAGGCAGTCCGCCAGCGAAGGAAATAATAGATTGATCCTCGGTTACTTTGAGGATCTCACGAATGAATGAACGATGAACAGTAGCCATGCGATCAGCAAATTGAATAGGCATCAGAGCCTCCTTGGATATAAGAATGCCGCAATCTATTAGCATGCAGTAAATCATGCCTTCCACTGACTATTTTAGGAAGGATTGCCAGCAAGTCGTTGCTTAATGGGGGATAATTAATAAATGCAAGTATAGAAGAAACAGCATGGTACTGATTTTTGTAAAGAACACAAGTAACAGAATCAATTCAATATAAAGATACAGTTTAATATATTTATTTTATTGATTAATTTTAGAAAAAAATGTGGGGTGGGGTCTTTTTATATCTGTAAAGATATCAAAGGGAGAGCAGGTTTGATTAAACCTGCTCTCCCTAAGGGTAGATGATAAGGAGATGGGAGCTAATTGTTCATTTGTGTTTCAATCCAATTTTTTACTTCATCGTTGATAGGATAATTGCCCTTTAATCCACCAACTGACTCTCTGAATCTTTCAGCAATTTCTCTGGGCAGTTCAACGCTTAAAAGTTCTTGTGCTTCTTCTGAATTTCTGCGGACAAAAATAATTCTTGGCTTTTCATCCCACATGTAAACAGTGAAATAATTTGTATAGTCATTCTTTGATGTTACTGGAGCAAACTTTGAATCCCAAGGGTGATTTCCCCACTCAAGATATAAAGTTACTGCATCCTCAGGAGTCATTTCCCAGTCTATATCCCAATTTCTGTAATCTCTAAGGCTTCCCATAATTATCTCCTTACTTATCTAAAGTTAGCTCATTTCCGTTACCTCTTGACTTAATAGTAACTATTCCTGTTATTATGTCAAGTTAAAAAGGTTTAAAATTGTCACTTCATATAGTACAAAATAAGAAATGAAGGAAATACAGCGTATTGTTAAATAATTCCAAATATTGAAATATGAAAAATAAAGCTTACCCAATTCCTAAAAAGTGCACACGTATTGAAGACAATATTAAGAAAAGTCGCTTTATTTGCGATATCTGCCCTATCGCTGATAGACAGGAAGCAAAAGATTTTATTGTGTCAATCAAAAAGGAGTTTCCTGATGCACGCCATCATTGCTCGGCTTATATTGCCGGGCCACCAAATACCGGAGATATGGGTATGAGTGATGACGGAGAGCCGCAAGGGACAGCGGGGAAACCGATGCTGCAAGTTCTGCAGGGGAGTGGAATAGGTGATATCGCAGTTGTTGTAACCAGATATTTCGGTGGTATTCTATTAGGAACAGGAGGGTTGGTGCGAGCCTATTCAGGAGCTGTTCAGCAGGGGATTGAAAGTCTTGATATAGTAATGAAGGTTCCCATGCGCCGGCTTACTTTAGAGATCAGCTATGCGCAGGAAGGAATGCTCAGGCGAATGCTTTCTGAGTTTTCAGCAGAAATAGAAGAACAGTCATTCGGTTCTGCCATAATGTTTACACTGATAATGCCTTCCGATCAGGTAGAATTGTTCAGTGATAGAATTGTGGAAGATACCAACGGAACTGCCGAAATGATGATAGAAGATATGGATATCTGGCGATAATTTTTAGTAAGGAGTATATGTGAATAAAGATAGAACAGCATATTGTGGAATTTATTGCCCTGACTGTATCCATTTCAAAAATGATTATAGTAAACTTGCTAAAAAACTTGAGGATCACCTCAAGGATATAGAATTTGATAAATATGCTGAAATAGATAGTCCCTTCGGTAAAGGGTTCAAAAATTGGAAAAAATTTTCTGAAGTATTAGCTACTTTAGCTAATACTAAGTGTAATATTCCTTGTAGGCCAGGTGGTGGATGCTCTGGAGTTCCATGTAAAATAATGAATTGCTGTCTTGAAAAGAACTACGAGGGCTGTTGGGAATGCAGTGATTATGAAGGTTGTGAAAAGTTTGATTTTTTAGAGCCAAGGTGCGGGCAAATGCCTAAATCAAATATTCATGAAATAAAGAAAAACGGTATGGACTGCTGGCCGGGTAGACGTCATAAATTTTATATCTGGCAGAAGTAATTTTACAAAAAAATGGCCGACTTCAAAAAAAGTCGGCCATTTTTTTGTAAAATTTTAATTAATAGTAGAAAAGATCAGAGCTGATGATTCTTAGTCTTGGTCTACTGTCTTTTTTAGCAGCCATGCGACATTTACGCCAAGATCTTGCATGGTTGCCAGACCTTCAGTATCATTTTCAGTGTCACCCGGTTGAAGCCCGAAACCCACACTCCAGTATGTTGAACCGGGTACGATCATTCCACTGATCTGGAAAAAAAGGTTGATTGAATTGAGTGTCTGGATTGAGCCCGCTCGGCGTGCAACAGCTACCCCTGCACCGACTTTGCGGTTCAGTAGATTCCCATTTGCTCTGGTTACCAGCCCTGCACGATCAATGAGAGACTTCATATTGCTGCTTACATCAGCAAAATAGGTTGGTGAGCCGAGAATGATTGCGTCCGCTTCGATCATTTTTGCAATATGCTCATTCATTGCGTCCATTTTAACGGCACATTTACCATCTTTTCGTTCGAAGCATTTGTAGCAGGCAATGCAACCTTGAAGAGGTTTGGCTCCAAGCTCAATAAGTTCTGTTTCAATGCCTGCCGCTTCAATAGGAGCAAGGGCAGCTTTCAGCATTACAGATGTGTTTCCACCTTTTCTGGCACTGGCATTAAAGGCTACAGTTTTCATCATTTACTCCTGATATTATAAAAAGTTAAATATTTGACCAATCTATATTCTGTTCAGTTTCATCACGTATCTTTCCAGTCATGGTGAACTCTACTCCGAGTCTATATGAAGTACCATCCATCTCTTCAATAGTCCGGATCTTTCCTGCATACCAATAGGGCTTGAAAACCTTTTGGCGGAAGTTAAACATGAAAATATTAATTAGGATATCATCATTTATATTGAATTTTTTATCTATAAGTCCTTGATGAGCGCTTACTCCAATTCCGCCGTTAGAAATATTTATTACCTGATTATCTTCATGTCCTGTGGACCTTGGATCATATGAGTTTACAGCTAAATCCGGCACAGCATCAGCAAATGCTGTCTCGTCAGAATCAGGCGTACCCAGCCAGAATTTTACTCTTATAAATTGTTGGTCAATAACGCGTTTGCGTTTATGGCGGCGGCGTTTGATCAGCGAGAAAGACTGAGGGGGGCTTATTGTCATGCGTCCGCATCCTTCACTGTTACACTCCAGAGTCTGAATTGTGGAAGTAAATGCGTTAACCTTGCTTTGGCCCATCATTTCAGGTGGGAACATGCACAATAATTTAGCAGAAGGGGCTAGTGATGAAAGCCCTGTATTTTCAATGATTTCAAGTCTGATACGATCTTCTCTGGTTTGAGTTACAACCCCGCGGCCAATGAGTTTTTCGTGATTTTCAGCTGTAGAAATATCCATAATAGTTCCGCTTTTTTTAAAAAAATCGGAAAAGTCTTGAGAACCTTTCAGAGATGGGATGTTTTTTTTAGCTGACGGGCGCATAGCCAGAAATGCCAAAATAGCTGCAAGAAGCGCAATACAGGCAGCTCCCCCGAGAATTAAAGGCATAGATTCATGTGGCAGAGTAGCAATATATTTTTGAGCAGGCTTTGTTACGAGTATATCAAATTGATCAAAATAGTGCTGAAAGTTAAATTTTTCCATTGTTAATTTTCCTGTAATTGGTAGTATAGCACTCTGAAAAATTTATAATCATCTTTCTATGTAGTTTTAGTATGGATGAATTGTCAATATTGTATAAATGCTGGACTATCTTGTATATTATAGATAGTCACGGGCAGCAAGGAACGGGCGTTAATTTTAGTCTTTAAATTATTATCAGTCTGGACCTAAATTGATTTAATTAATCTTAACCGGAACGGATACAGGGCCGAACTAGATGCTCGAAAGAACATTCTGCCACCTCAAAGGAATAGGAAGCACCACGGAAGCTAAAATATGGCAGGCCGGGGTTAGCAAATGGAAGGATATCATCGGAGGCGTTTCATCTCCACTTTCTGATGCTAAAATGGTTGAATTGGAGAAAGGATGCGGCGAGTCATTGCAAAAGCTTAGTGAATGTGATGCCTGTTGGTTTGCTGACCGTCTTCCTGCTTCAGACCAATGGCGTCTATATTCTCATTTTCGCGATGATATTGCCTATATAGATATTGAAACAACGGGTACTGATTCGCATTGCTGTGATATTACCACAATTGCTTTGTGGAACGGTAAAGAGATAAAAACATACGTACAGGGCAAAAATTTATACGATTTCGAGGCCGAAATTGCTCGTTATCCACTTATTGTAAGCTTTAACGGTAAATGTTTTGATGTCCCGTTTATTGAAAAGTATTTTGGGATAAAAGTAGAAGCTGCGCACATTGATCTGAGGTTTGTTTTCCGTGCGCTAGGCATTACCGGAGGTCTTAAGGGCATCGAACATTACTTCGGCATGGATCGAGGTGATGCAGAAGGACTTGATGGATATTTTGCTGTATTGCTCTGGAATGAATTTGAAATGCATGGAGATGAAAGAGCCTTGGAAACTCTCCTTGCATACAATGTATTGGATAGTGTGAATTTGGAGAATTTAATGATCAAAGGGTATAATCTTCATATAGAAAGGTTTCCCCAGCATGATCTTGAGCCTATTGCTGAAAGGCCTGAACCTGTTAATCCATTCAGGGCGCACCGGGAAGTTGTAGCTGCTATCCGGGGTAAATATCTTTCAGAGGGTTCTTATAGGAAATTTTAAAATTTTGTCCCGGTTCAGAGTTTTTTTACCATTTTAAAAATGGAATATTTTGCCTGTTAAGGTCGTTTTTAGAAATAAAAACGACCTTTTTTTATTAGAATATAAAAAATATTTATATAATTAAACTAGTGTATTATAGGCAGTGTTTTTGAATATTGATTTGCTCATCAGTTTAAGTTTTGTGCTTGGGAACAGTCTATGCAAAGGCTCTGCAGTAGGTAAAGCATGCCCGTAGATTTAATATATTGAATTATGTTTGCAAGGAGTTGTGGAGATGCAAGAACAGAGCGCAGTCAATATTGGAAAGATTCAGCACCCGTTTATATCTATTGAAGATATGGTTATTGATCCCTCTTTTTACAATGATCGCCCACTTATGGATGATATAGATATGATGAGCGATCCATCTGTCAAAATTACTGACCAGATGATTATGGGGATGGTTCTGAAGTTTTTTTATTGCTACGTGCATAAGGGTGGGTTTTACGAACCTGTAGCCCTTGATGATGTAAGCAATTTGTGCGAGATGTTCAGCCGTCATCGCAGTCTTAACGAGCCTGATGATGACATAGAACTCATGAATTACCTTCGTCAGTGGTCATTTTCATTGCGCATGCTTGCTGATGTGACCAAAACAAGCCATATAATTCGTTCTATAGTGACTCAGAATATATCTCCAGACTTGCTCAAGCAGGATGAATACGTCGGCCTTGATATCGGGACCGGAACCGGAATCCTGTTGCTTGCCCAGCATATTCATGCCCGTAGAAATGGGTTTAAAAATATTGTTCTATACGGCATTGAATACGATAAAATGGTCGGTCTGCAGAGTTACAAAATTTTTAAAGAACTTGGTATTGCTGAGATTATTCTTGGAGATGCCCGTGAAAGCCGCAGTTATGCAGATCTTACTGACAAGGTTCTCACTTTCGTTTCTAACGAAACTGTCGCTGCCATGCATCAGCCACTGCGTCGTGAACATTTTGTATCCATCTGTAAAACTCTGTTTTCCACTTTGGGCAAAAACATTAAGGATGCAGCATTTTTTCCAGAAGGACTGATAGCTTTTTGCAAAGAAATGAATGTTTCAGTTCTGTTAGCTAAGAATACAGCTTTTCAAGGTCCTAAAGAATATCATGATATGAATCTTTTTCCGCAGGGTATAATTATCGAAGGGAATATTGTTCCACTTCATAAACTAGGTGAAGAACTTCTACCTTACCTTTCAGAGTGGGCACAAAGAAGATTACCTCGTCGCTGGTAGTTTTCAGAGCTGACTCCATATTTTTTTTAGGCTGGTTTTTTGCTTTGATCAGCTGAATATGGGCTTAAAAAGTTAAAAACAAAAAAGAGCAGATATTGGGATAAGACTCAATATCTGCTCTTTTTTGTTTTTAACTGTGGAGAATTAAACTGTTTAGGGAAGATAGCATCTGATTTTCAGTGTAGTATAGTAGTCTCTATGAGACTTTACAGTGCTACATAAATATATAATAGTCCGCGCGCCTTCTCCTTGGAGTCGGTCGTTTTGTTTTAATACAGTTTAAAACTTAAATTTTTATTTTACAGTTAATGAGGTTACCCGTTGAGTTTTGAATCATTTGGTTTCGACATGCGTCTTAACGCAGGCATTCGTGCTGAGGGATATGATTTCCCTACTCCGGTTCAGAGCAAGGCAATACCTGCTGTGCTGGATGGACGTGATGTCATGGGCCTTGCTCAGACAGGTACCGGAAAAAGTGCAGCTTTTGTATTACCTATACTCCAAAGGCTGTTAGATAGTGACGCTGATAAACGTGGTCCTGTGAGGGTACTGGTATTGACTCCTACTCGTGAGCTTGCTTTGCAGGTCCATGAAACATTTATCGCACTAGGACGGCAGACCGGCATAAGAAGCGCTGCGATATACGGTGGCGTTGGTATTGGTAAGCAGGCCAAGGATATTAAAAAAGTTACAGTTGTAACAGCTTGTCCTGGGCGCTTGCTTGACTTATTGGAGCGGGGGGAAGTTGATCTTTCTGCGGTTGATACATTAGTATTGGATGAAGCAGACCGTATGCTTGATATGGGGTTTCTGGATGAGGTTCAGAAGATTCTTGATATTCTGCCAAAGGAACGGCAGAACCTTATGTTTTCAGCTACCATGCCTGATCTTATTGCAGCCATGTCCAAAGATATTTTGCATAACCCTTTTATTGTTAAGGTTGCACCGACTGCTCCAGCTGAGGGAGTCAAGCATCTTTCATGTCCGGTTGCGATTCATTTGAAACAGGATTTTTTGAAGGTCCTCCTTGAGGAAATTGACTATAAAAGTGTGCTTGTTTTTGTACGCACTAAGCGTTGGGCAAGACGGTTGGCTCAACGGTTAATGAATTGCGGTATGCAGGCCATTGATCTGCATGGTGATCTTTCACAGAGTAAACGTCAAAAAGCTTTAGACGGTTTTAAGAACGGTGATTTCAATGTCTTAGTTGCAACAGATCTTGCTGCACGTGGCATTGACTGTTCCGACATTTCTCATGTTATAAATTATGACATGCCTGATACCGTTGAGATTTATATTCATAGAGTGGGACGCACCGGACGGATTAACAGAAAAGGAATTGCGTATACTTTTGTTGCAGACGAAGATAGGGCTAAACTGGCTGAAATTGAAGAGGATTTAGGGCATAGTCTTCCTGTCTACTATCTTGATATTTTTAATTACAATGCACCTAAGACAGATTTTTCAGATACAGATAAAAAACCATATAATGCACATAAAAAAGGGCATTTTCCAAAAAATAAAAGCAAGTTTTCTAAAAGAAATGACAAATTTTCTAAAAATAAAAGTAAGTCTTCTAGAAAACATAAGTAGTTTGATATTGTCAGCCTCCATGATATATGGGGCAAATAACACGGATATATAATGAAGAAATTCTGGCTCATCACTTTAGGGTGTAAAATTAATCAATATGAGAGTGAATCCATCCGTCAGCGCTGGATACATATGGGCTTTGAGCCTGCTGACAGTGATGCTGAAGCACATGAAGTTGTTATTAACTCTTGCGCAGTTACATCTTCAGCTCTTCGGGACCTGCGCAAAACTGTACGGGCCGTCAATCGTCACAACCCGGTTGCTAAGATAATTATTACCGGATGTGCTGCTCAGGTCTTTGCCCAGGAACTTGCAGAACTGCCTGGTGTAACTGAGGTGATACCCCAGGAGCGTAAGTCTGATCTTTTACAACTTGAAGACAAGCGCAGCGACAAAGATAGCAAAGTAGTTTTTCAGCCTTTTGAGATTAAAGACTATCAACGATCAAGGGCGGTGGTAAAGGTTCAGGATGGTTGTTCTCACCGTTGTACATATTGTATAGTTCCGATAACCCGTGGTCCGAGTGTCAGCCGTAAAGTTGATAACGTGTTGAAAGAAATCAAACATCTTCTTGATGCAGGATTTCGTGAGATGGTCATTAGCGGAATTAATCTCAGTCATTATGGTCGTGAGTTTGATAAAAAAATTGATTTCTGGGACTTGATGGAGAGGATTGAAGACGAGTTCTCGGAAGAGTGGGGTGGTAGAGCAAGACTGCGTATCAGTTCGCTTGAGCCGGGGCAGCTTAAGGAAAGATCTTTGGAAATTTTCGCTAAGTCCAGATTGATCTGCCCGCAGCTTCACTTGTCATTGCAAAGCGGTGACAGTCAGGTGTTGAAGCGTATGGGACGGGGACATTATAAACCGGAAGATGTTCTTGGCTTTATTGATGAACTCAGCAAAATCTGGCCGGTTTTCGGTCTTGGAGCTGATATTTTGACCTGTTTTCCAGGAGAAACCGAGGAAGAATTCCAAAATACTCTTGAACTTTGCCGAAAACTACCTCTATCTTATGCGCATGTTTTCCCTTACTCTATAAGGCCGGGAACAGCAGCAGCAGAAATGAAAGGGCAGCTTGATGCCCAGACTAAAAAAGAACGAAGTAAAATTCTGCGGCAATTGGTTAATGACAAGAAAAAGATGTTTTTGGATAGAATTTTAAAAATGGATTCACTTAAGGTTCTTTTTCAAAATCACAATAAAGGTATTTGTGAATTTTATTCTACTTGCGTGCTGGAAGAAGAATTAGAAGAACTTCCACGTGATCTTGTGGAAGTGAAACCTGTTCGCGTTAAGGATGATGTTTTGATGTGCACCAACATATCAAAATAAAAAATTTTTTTCGTAAAATTTTTGGATTAGATTTATTCTTGAATTCAGATAATGCTTAGTTCTGAGTCCTTTTAAATTAATATCGTTGCTTGTCGGCTAACCTCGTTGATCTGAACTCTTGAAGTTCTGAACTTCTCTTTTTTACGAAAAGTGAAGATGTTCATACCGGAGCGCTCACAAGGAACAAGGAGATATATAATGCCTGTTAGTATGACTGGTTATGGTCGGTCTGAGACCACCGAAGATAAGTGGAGTCATGTTTGGGAAATCCGTAGTGTTAATTCCCGTTTTCTGGATTTGAAATGGAGACTTCCAAATTCATTGCGCGGTTATGAATCCCGCTGGGAGAAAGTAGTCCGCAAATATGGTTCCCGCGGTAGGGTTGATCTTTCTCTTAATCTGGAAGTTTTCAGCACAGAGCTTCTTGGTGTAAGCCTTAATAAATTGCAGGCCAAAGCTATGATGGATCAGGTATGGAGCATGGCTGAAGAGAATAATGTCGATTTTACACCTGATTACAATAAACTTTTCAATATCTCTGCTTTGTGGAGAGATGCTTCAAGTGAACCGGATCCGGCATTGGCCCAGTCTATTACTGAGGGCTTAAAAATGGCTCTTGCCAATTGGCGGGATTCCAGACAGGCAGAAGGAAACGATCTGGTCAAAGACCTCGAGGAACGTTTTACTCTGCTGAAAGAATATACTGAAACAGTTAAAGTTAAAGTTCCTGAAATTCTTGAAGCCAAGCGTGCAAATCTTATTGAAAGAGTTACCAACAGCATGGAAACTCTCGGTGCGGAGTACATAGAAGACCGTATGATTCAGGAAGTTGCTATTCTTACTGATAAGCTGGATGTTTCTGAAGAAATAACCAGACTTGATGCGCACCTTGAACGCATATTTGAAGTGCTTAACAGTAAGAAAGATGCCGGTAAACGTCTTGATTTCCTTTTACAGGAGACGTTCAGAGAAATTAATACCTGTGGTAACAAGTGTCAGGATTCTGAAGTCAGCCGTGTGGTGGTAGAGTTCAAGGCTGAGCTTGAGAAATGTCGTGAGCAGGTTCAGAATATCGAATAATTATTGATCAGATGCCAAAACAGAAACTTTTAAATATCGGTTTCGGTAACTTTGTAGTCTCCAGTAGGGTGATTACAATCGTTAATCCTTCCTCCTCGCCTATGCGCAGACTGCGTGAAGATGCGAGGCAGGAGGGACGTCTGGTGGATGCCACTCAGGGACGTAAAACCCGCTCGATTATAGTTACTGATTCAAATCATGTAATTTTATCGGCGATTCAGGCCGAAACGATTGGACACCGCTACACATCAGATGAGGGTGATAATGACTGATATTCTTCCCCCAAAACGTAAGGGGCAGGTTGTGGTATTATGCGCTCCTTCCGGAACAGGAAAGAGTACTTTGGTAAAGAAATTGCGTGAAGAATTTCCTCAGATAGGGTTTTCCATTTCATGTACTACCCGCGATCCCAGAGAGGGAGAAATCGACGGGATTGATTATTCTTTTTTATCTGTAGAAGAATTTAATGATAAACTTGAAGTCGGTGAATTCGCCGAGTGGGCTGAAGTTCACGGCAATTTTTACGGCACCCCTAAAAAGCCCATTGAAAAAATGCTTTTTAAAGGTATGGATATCCTTTTCGATATTGATTTTCAGGGTTGCATGCAGCTTATGGAAACCATGCCTGAAGCTGTGTTTGTGTTTCTAATGCCTCCTTCTTATGCCGAGCTCAAAAGCCGCCTTGAAGGTAGGGATACCGATTCCAAGCCTGTTATTAATCGCAGATTGCGTAATGCAATGAAAGAAATGGCTTCAGCTCCTAAATTTGAGTACTGGATTGTCAATAATGATCTGGATAAAGCTTATTCTGAGCTGAAATCAATTTATCTTGCCGGAAAAAATCGTCCCTGCAGTAATCCGGGACTTCTTGAAAGTATATTAAGCACTTGGGAGTAGTATGTCTGAGTTAGTTGTTGCCCTTGATTTTAAAGATGCCAACTCTGCCATTGAAATGGCTGAGAAAGTTCGTGGAATTGCACCATGGGTAAAAGTAGGTCTGGAGCTTTTTTGCGCTGAAGGTCCTGAGATTATCATCCGTTTTAAAGAAATGGGGTTTAAAGTTTTTGTAGACCTCAAATTTTTTGATATTCCAAACACAGTAAAAGGCGCAGTCCGCTCTGCAACAAGAGCCGGAGCTGATATGCTCAGTCTGCACGCCCTTGGTGGTGAACGTATGGCTATTGCTGCCCGTGAAGGGCGCGCTGAAGCTGCAGTGGAAGGAGACGGACCTCTTTTGATGGCAATCACAATTTTGACCAGTATGGGCGAAGAAGATATCCTTTTTCCCATTCCTGAAGGAATCGGCGCAACTGTACTTGATCTTGCTCTTGCTTCTTCGCAGGCAGGTCTTGATGGTATCGTTTGCTCCGGTCTGGAAGTAGAGGCTATTAAGGCCAAGTGTGGAAATGATTTTCTGTGTCTGACTCCGGGTATTAGACCTGCCAGCGTGTCAGACGATCAGCGCAGAGTTGTTACTCCTGCACAGGCAGTCCAGCGGGGTTCTAACTTTTTGGTTGTAGGCCGTCCTATTACAGGCGCTGATAATCCTGCTGAAGCTGCCAGTAGAATTATTGCTGAGATGGAAGGATAGGCAGGTGAAGGGTGTCCAGTAGCTTATTCTGTGGCGTATTTTCTTCCTGTACAGGAACGGGGAATACTGTGCAGAAAAAGTATTATTTTATTCAAGAACTTGAAAATGGGACTCTTGAAGTTCAGGACTTGAATGAGAATAATCTTCCTTCAGGGTCTAAGCTTGCCGTGGAGAGAGAGCTCTTTTTGGAAAATTATCATCCTGAGCCTGAATTCTATGCTGAAAAAGTGTTACCCGGCCTGCGTATGCAAAGTGACAGGATTAAGCGCGGAGAAACGCATCGGCGTAACAATGAAGTTTACAGTGCAGAACATGAGTTTACTGAGGCTATCAGCATAGACGAGTATAATGTTAAAGCTAATTTTGGCCTTGGATTAACTTATCTTGATCGTGGTGAAGTTGATAAGGCTAATGATGTTTTTAATAGACTTGTCAAAATAAAAGCTGCCTTTGAACCTGAACAGAAACATCTTTTCAACGAATTCGGTATCAGTTTACGTAAGAATAAGATGTATTCACAAGCTCTGAAATATTACCATAAAGCTGAAGAAATCAGTAGCAATGATGAGAATTTATTTTTGAACATTGCTCGTGCATACTATGAAAACGGGGATGTTGGTTGCTGTATCAATTATCTCAACAAAGCGCTGGAGTTGGATGCTCATTTGGAAGAAGCCTGCCTTTTTATGGATTTTTTAAAAAACAATGGATTCATATCTGCTGGCGATTAGCTTTCAGTCTTTCCAGATGTGTTGCAAGGTCTTTAAAATTAACGATATCTGTTGCTGATCTAGATATTTGTTTTCCGCTTTTTTTGCCTTTAACCTACGGAGATCCAATTGCCTAAAATATGGAAGCAGAGAAGTGAAGACGAATTACCATCTTCAATCTCTTCGATTGCTGCTGAGCTCGGTGTAACTGAGTTGCTTGCTGAGATTTTGTGGCACAGAGGTTTTCAGTCCCGCAAGGAAATGGATCTTTTTCTTTCTCCGGGGTTGCGCAATCTATGCAGACCTGTTGAAATTCCCGGTCTGGAAGAAGCCGCAGCTGTTTTGGCTGATGGAATATCTCAAGGTAAAAACTTCGCAATTTGGGGTGACTACGATGTCGATGGAGTTACTTCTACAGCAGTTGTAAAATCTTTTCTTAAAGATCGTGGCTTCGAGTCTTCTCATCACCTGCCTAACCGCCTTGAAGAGGGTTACGGGCTTAATATTGACGGTCTGCAAAAGCTGCGTGACTCTGGAGTTGAACTCCTGCTTACCGTTGACTGCGGAATAACCAATAATGCCGAGATTTCTGCCGCTAATGAAATGGGATTGACTGTAGTCGTGTCAGACCATCATCTTCCCGGAGAATCTCTTCCGCCGGCTGCTGCTGTCTGTAATCCCCGATTAACTGAATATAGCGGTAAGAAGTTTGAGAATTGTCCCTGTGAAACTCTTGCAGGAGTCGGTGTTGCTTTTATGCTGATGGCGCAGCTCAACAGGCTTCTTCCCGGTGAGCCTGTAGACATGCGGGTTTATCTCGATTTTGTTGCTCTTGGTACTATCGCTGATGTTGTAGAGTTACAGGGACAGAATCGTATTCTGGTTAAGAACGGTCTATTACTGTTAAAGGATGCAAGACGCCCAGGATTGGCTGCACTGAAAGTGGTCAGCGGCTATGATATGTTTGCAGCCATTGGAGCAGGACAGGTCGGTTTCGGGCTTGCTCCGCGTATAAATGCTTCTGGTCGAATGGGTGACCCCGATAAGGCTTTAGAGTTACTCATGTGTGAGGATATGGAAACCGCACGTCCTATCGCTAAAGTCCTTGATACCCTCAATTCTGAGCGCAGAGCAGAGGAAGACAGGATTCTTGCAGAAGCTCTTGCTCAGGCAGAAGAGCAGATCAAAAAACATAATAGAGCCGGGCTGGTGTTATTTTCTCCGGGCTGGCATCCAGGAATCATAGGTATTGTTGCTTCCAGAGTGGTAGAAAAGTTTTATCGTCCTACAGTCATGCTTTGTGAGGATGAAGGAATCATCAAAGGTTCTGCACGATCTATCAAGGAATTTCATATTCATGAGGCTCTGACTGGAATGTCGGAACTTTTCCTTAATTTTGGTGGTCATAAGCTTGCTGCCGGAATGTCTTTTAATGCATCTCATTTTAAAGATTTCAGAGAAAGATTTGATCAGTCTGTGATTGATGCAGTGGGGACTGAGCCTCTTAAATCGACGATTAAAGTGGATAAAGAACTTCCGCTTGAAAATATTGATTATGTGCTACTTAAAGAGCTGGAGCTGATGCAGCCGTTCGGGATGGGTAATCCTGAGCCTATTTTTACTACCCCACCAGTAGAAGTCATGGAGCGTCGGCCCATTGGAAAGGATCATGTGAAATTGACTATTGCTGATACTGAGAAGACTAGAAAAATGCCTGCTAAAGCATGGCGGATGGCAGAGCAGCTTGGTTCAGAACTAATTGGTGCTACTATGCGTTTCGCCTTTTCTCCTAAAATTGATAAGTTTAACGGTATTCCAACGATTGAACTTACTATTAAAGATTATACACGCCGACTTAAATAAGATTTAAATAATACAAATAAAAAAGGTTAGTTATTAATAACTAACCTTTTTTATTTGTATTATATCTATGTGTCTTATTCGGCAGTGGTAGGGTCTATTGTAGAGCGTATTTCGGCCACGCTGTTGGCAGGGAATCCACCTTTTTCTGCATGCTCACGTACAGTAGCTTCGTCTGGCGCAATGTAGATGCAATAAATTTTATTGTCAGTAACATAGCTCTGCACCCACTGAATCTGTGGGCCGAGATCTTTTAAAACTCCACATGATTTTTGTGAAATTCCCTGTAGATCCTGAGGAGTCAGGTCTCCGGCATTAGGTATTTCCCGTTCAATAACAAATTTAGGCATATCCTTCTCCTGTTTAGGTGTAAGTTATTGCCATAAGGCAAGGCTCTGATTTCAAGGTCTGCACTTGTGTTAATAAGTTGAGACGTCTAACCTTATATAAATTCGTATGTTGTTGCCTATAAGTTTGTCAATTGGAAAGGTTGTTTTACCTTTGTGACTTATATCTATAGAGTCTTTCATCTTCTTGATTTTTTGCATATCTCACAGCTATGTTTTTATCTTTCAGCCTGTGACTTAACTTATGAAATAAACCTTCTTTTTACTCTTTATGGAAAAATAGAAAATGAAAGCAATTATTACCGGTGGTAACAGAGGAATCGGTCTTGAAATATCAAAAAGACTTATAGCACTTGGGTACGAGGTTCATGTCTTGTCAAGATCTGGAATTAGCACCCCGCCGGAGGGCCTTTTTTCATGGGCTGCAGATGTTTCAGATTACGAACAGACGATTCAGATTGCTGATAAGATCGGCCCTGTAAATATTCTAATTAATAACGCTGGTATTATGAATGCCAAGACGGCAAGTGATTACAATCAGGATGAGATTCTTCACATACTAAACGTAAATTTGATTACGTCTGTGCGACTTAGCGTTCGCTTGGCTGAGCAAATGGCTAACAACGGTGGGGGGAGAATTGTTAGTATGGGGTCAATCGCCGGTGAAATAGGGCATCCTGATATATGGTACGGCATTTCTAAGGCTGGAATTACTAATGCTATGCGTTCTATAGCGAGAGCATTCGGTTTAAAAGGAGTCATTGCGAATTCCGTAGCTCCAGGGCCGATAGATACGGCAATGATGAAGAACATTCCTCAAGATCGAAAGGATAGGTTGAAAGCAGCAACGATACGTCAACGTTTCTGTACTGCCGAAGAAGTCGCAAAAACGGTTTGCTGGCTTGCGACCGATGCACCTGAATGTATAAATGGTGAAGTAATTGATTTAAACAATGGCACTAATTATCGCTAGGCAACTAACTGTGCCTTACGCTCAGATGGTGGTCTGCGCTACACTGTTTCGGCGAAGTTCATGTTCATGGACATTGTGCTGTCGTGAATCATGGAACTGACCTGTTTAAAAAGAAATCTCTTTTTGCCAGACAAGGAGCTTGACTAGACATCCTGCTCCTTGTCTGGCGTAATTTTTTGCTTATGAGGTTGCTTTACCTGTACTACAATTCCTCGAATGCCTCGGCAGCATTAAAACTGCTTCTTACAAGCGGCGCGCAGAACATATGCGGAACTTTAAGGCCTTTGCCGTATTCTGCGTATTCATCAAAAACTGACGGTTCAACATAACGTTTTACTGCCGGATGTTCTTTTGAAGGGCGCATGTATTGGCCTATGGTGATTATGTCGCAGTTTATGGCAGCCAGATTATCGATAACCTCGCGCACTTGATCATCATTCTCTCCAAGTCCTACCATTAAACCTGATTTTACATGTATTTTGCTTGTTTTCTTTACCCGGTCAAGCAGTTCAATACTTTGCTTGTAATCTGCTTGCGGACGTATCTTAGAATAAAGTGCAGGCGGAGTTTCTACGTTGTGATTGATAACATCTGGACCAGCAGCAATAACCGTTTTGAGAGCATCAAAATCTCCTTGAAAATCAGGAATAAGAACCTCTACAGTGCATTCAGGATGATCATTATGGATACGTTCAATGGTCTCAGCGTAGTGCGCAGCACCGCCATCAGGGAGATCGTCTCTTGTGACCGAGGTGATTACTACGTATTTGAGTTCAAGGCGTGAAACAGCCTCGGACACTCGGCGCGGTTCATCGGCATCCAGTGGCTCTATGAGTCCCGGAGAAATATTGCAGAATGCACAATTTCGTGTGCAGTTGTGGCCCATTATGAGAAAGGTTGCCACTTTGCGTGAAAAACAGTCCCATGTATTGGGGCACTTGGCATTCTGGCAGACAGTGTTTAAATTCAGGTCCGCAAGCAGTTTGGCTGTATTATTGAAAGTTTTTCCTGTCGGAAGTTTAACTCTGAGCCAAGGCGGTATCCGCAAATATTTTTCTGAATTCTTCTCTGAAGACATTTTTTACTTCCTCTATATCAATATCTCGCCCAGCCTCACGGGACAGGGATGTTGGATGTGCGCCATGCAGTCCACAAAGGGTGATGGCGTCGAAAAGTTTCATGTCACGGGATACATTGAATGAAAGGCCGTGATAGGTAATCCATTTCTTAACTCCAATGCCTATGGAGCATAATTTACCGGGGCCGACCCATACGCCCGGTCGACCTTCACTGCGTGCCGCTTCGACACCGAAATGCGAAGCCGTGCGGATAGCAGTTTCTTCCATGTCATGAAAGAATTTTTTTATGCCACCACGTCTTTTTTCAACGCGTATGACTGGATAAACAACGAGCTGACCGGGGTAATGACAGGTTATATTGCCTCCCCGTGCAGTCTGAACAACCTCAGCTCCCATTTGTTTGAGTGCTTCTTTACTGATCAGCAGGTTATCTATACCGCCTTGTCTACCGAGGGTAACTACAGGAGGATGCTCAAGCAGATAGAGGGCTTCTGCTGCGGAGCCCTCTATCACTTGATTTAATCGTTGTAACTGGATTTGTTCGGCATTACTGTGGGGGATCAGTCCCAGATCAATAAAATCCATTTTAAAATTATCCTTCGTTTTTCTGCTGAGGCTTACGTCTCTCATATGAAGACTTACCGCTTCTCTTCCCTACAGATTTATCTTCGGTTTTAGGAGCTCTTTTTTGATCCTGATCACGCATGGGCAGCTCTACAATCATAGCACCTGACTTGACATCCTTTATATCCTCTTCTGGAGCAGGCATACCTATAAGTCCACCGGGATACAGGGTTTTTGCTCCATCTTTGGCTGTAAGCAGAATTTGTCCTTCAGCTGCACAGCCATACTGGGCGAAGCCTCCCTCATCCAGTCTGAATGAATCGGAAATAGCACGGATACGTATTTCGCCTTCATGGGGCTGCTGTGTTTCAGTTCCGGGCTGGGCTACATATAGAAAACTAAGGCTGACATTACTTTTTTCCAGACGACAGTTGGCAGAAAGTTTTTGCAGCCAGACGGGGGCATTCTCTGCATCAAAATTAAAATGACACCATGCTTTTCCCTGCTCGCCGTTCATGGGACACTCTTCATGATGTGTGCAAGGACCTAGAATGGAAAAACCTTTTTCAATATATTCATTACGGATAACAGACAGCACACGTCCGGACATACGGATTCCCGGTTCAATAATGAGAATTCTCCCTTTTGGTGCAAGCATTCTGCTGATGGATGTGCAGAATTTCTCGGCCCAGATCGGCAGCGGAGCGCGAGTCCCTCCTGAAGCTTCGTTAACCATATTGGCAGTGACCAGCAGGTCTGCTTTTTCTCTTATTTTGGAAGTGGTGCCACCTTTGACATTAATCATGCGCCACGGGCTGTTTTCACCAGCAAGAGCTTCAAATAACTTGGTTGCTTCACGCATGGGTTTAGGGGTGCGGTCCACGTTTACAAAGGTCAATTTCTTCTCACGCAGCTCTGGTCTGGCAATCCATAAAGCTTGAGCCACAGTAAGCGGCCCTGCTCCGAGATCAATAATTACGCCGTCATCCGGCAGCGTTATATCAAGTCCTTGAAACAGACGTGACATGCGGTAGAGGTTCCATGGCAGAAAGTAGCGCAGATAGGCATTCAGACTGCGAGGTTCAGCCATATAGTCTTTAGGAAGACTGGCTCTTTCTCCTGTGAGCGCCCGTGATAAATCACGGATAGCGTAGGGGAGTTCTGTTTTATGTTTGGAACGAAGCGGCATCGCCTTGTTCAGAACATTCAGGTAGTGATCAAGTTTTTTTGATATTTCAGCTGTGGGTAGCGGAAATAGTGAACTGACTTTAATAGACATATTGAAATATCATCCTTTCAAGGTATTTTTGTCCGAAATCCTTACTTCCAGCCAGTTCCAGCACGCTGGATCGAGGAGGTAGGGATAAGGCAAAATCCCGGGCGTTTTGATTGTTGGTTAAGATTACAGCTCCCGCAAGGGAGGTATTGCCTGCGGCGCGGGTGATCCCGGCTGTTTCAGCAGGAATGAATCCGGTTGTTACCAGATCCTTTATGTTTACATGCTGGCCCATTGCCCCGCCAAGAATTAGTGATTTAAGGCTTGAAGGCGGTAAGTTCGCCTGATCAAGCAAGGCGGACATGGCAAGGTTGAAGGCCGCTTTAACTTTTAAAATTTCTTCTACATCAGCAGCAGGAAGACTCAGTTTATGCCCCAGGTCAAGAGCCGGAGAACCTTGCTCCTGCGTGATTTTTGCCGCTAATTTTGCAGCAAAGGGAGTGTTACCTGATCCGAATTGTCCTTCGCGTGTAAGAACTCCTGATCTAAGCAAGAGTGAACACAGGGAAAGGTACCCTGTTCCGGTAATTCCGGGCCTGTTTTCTTTATCCGGCTGGCTGATAAATAACGGAGTAAGACCAACTGGAGTAAGAGTGAAAGATGAAATTGCTCCAGGACCTGCAGTGCGACCATTACTCAGTCCGACTCCTTCAAGTGCAGGTCCCATGGGGACAGAGGAGACAATGTATTCTTCCTCAGATAGAGCTAGAACAAATTCTCCGTTAGTTCCTAGATCGCCAAATAGATATGGATATTCTGGTTTTTCGTCAGAAAAATTAAGAGATACAATCCCGGCTGTAATGTCCGCTCCTACAAAGGGTGAAAAGTGGGCCGGGATATATGCTTTTGGCAATCTGGGGCTTATGGTGATAGAGTTCCCTGCTTTGCTCGGCAAAGAGTAGGGGGCATAACTTAATCCCTGAACATCATCCTGCGCAAGGATTGAGGTCATGGATGGATTGCCGGCGATGACCAGTTCTTTTATTTTACCTGTTTCAGCTATAAGCGTTTCAATACGTCCTGTCACCAGTTCAGATAGAACTTTACATTGCTCTGGCTTGGCTGCAAAAGCAAGACGGGACATAACTTCACTGCCGAGCCCTATCTGTGGATTAAGTTCCTGACCGGATTTAACAATTTCACCGTTAATGGTAAAAGCCCATTGCAGACCTGTTGTTCCCAGATCAACGGCAAGAGATATGTTTTCAGGAAGTTTTTTTGAAAATTTATCTGAAACACGAGGAACAACCCGTTCCGGCTGCGGAATAAAAATAGTTGCCGGTTTGGCAGAGTGAAGGCATGACAGACGCCAGCCCCGCTCAATTTCATTTGAGCTGAACTTTTTTAATTCTTCCTTATGCGGAGTTGGATGATTTGATTCATATCTCACTTTGCACAGGGTGCACCGACCCATTCCGGAGCAAAGAGGAACTCCCTTAAACGCTCCGTTGAGGAATAATATTTGAGCCAGATTAAGCTCGTTTGATGGTACAATTTCAGCGATGTGCTCATCATGAAAGTGTACAGTAAGATATTTTTTCATATTAAAAAGCTGTTATTTATAAAAAATTAAACCGCACCAACATAATGTATATGCGGTGCGGATGATTGGCAAGCAGCAGTATTCGGTTTAAAATCAGCTGTCCAGTTCTTTAATGGCCTTTTGCAAGTTATCCATCCAGCGTTTGGCGAAAATATCATATTCTCCTAAACCCTTAGCAATAGTAACAGTTTCAATTCCTTTTTGGGCGACAATGTTTTTCCATGACTTTTCATGGTTTCCATCGATATCTTTTTTGGCATGGTTCCCTGCTCCAAAGAGCAATGGGATCAGAAATGCTTTTTTAATGCCTGAGTCTTGAATTTGCTTACGTATTTTTATGATGTCATCTTCATTGTTAAGTCTGCCTAGATAAGCATTTTTATCTTTCGATTCCAGTGAAGTCTTGAGCTGATCGTAAAGTCTGTTGCCGCTATCTGAATATTTTGATCCATGAGCAACTAAAATTAAAGCTTCGTTATCCGGGTTCCTTTCTTTCAGCAGATTGAGCATCAAGTCGGAAACTTCTTCAATCTCTTGTTTATTGGTGAGCAGAGGATTTCCGAGAACAGCTTTATTAAGCTTAATTTCGCCTCTATCAACTCGTTTTATCAGTCTACTGATATTTGTAAATTCTGTCCCCGGAATAACATGTAGGGACTGGATGACAACGTGACTTATGCCTTTGTCGCTCAGCTTTTCCAGGGTCTGCTTCAGGCTTGGGAGAGCCTGCCCCTGCTTTTTTAATTGCTTGAGCACATGGCCGGAAGTAAAGGCACTTTGGATCAGAACTTCAGGATACAGTTCTTTTGCCATCTTTAAAATATTACCTAAGGCTGAACTTGCAGCCCTGTTTTTTGAACCGTGAGCCGCAAAAATGATGGCTTTTTTCATCAAATATATTCCCGCATGATTATCAGATTATTTACTTGGTAAGAACTGGAAAGCATAGCAGACAATTTTGTTAGAGCAAAGCATTTTGGACGGGGCAAAAAATCAGCTATCCTGTCTATAAATATTTATCAGGTTGCCAGAGGGTTATTGGCTTCAAATTCCGCCAACTGGGTGGCAATAAGCTTTTCGGTATCAATTACTAATGCATCATTTTCACCCATCATGCCGAATCCTAGTATAGGTAAATTATATAAGGTGTTTACAGGTAAAGTGAATCCTGTAACAACAGCTTTCTGTTGTCTTAGGACTTCATCCACTAAAATGGCGGCGCATACATCTCCTAGTTTGACAAGAATGGTTTTCGGTAGAACGTCAGCGGCAGGAGGTGGAAAATCGAATATTTTGTGCATACGGATTAGAGGATGGATTTTACCACGTATAGATACTGTTTCACGCCCATCTGGGAGATCTGTGAAATCTTTTTCCAGCGGTTCATAGACTTCAAGAACTTCCCGGCTGGGAAAGATAAAGGTTTCATTTCCTACAGTGGTAATCAATGCATCAACGATACCTTCGTTAACAGATCTGCTTAAGGGGATGGAAATGGTAAAAGTAGATCCAGCTCCCAGTTCACTCTTGATGGATATTTTTCCATCAAGAGTATTATGAATAGCTGCGACAACTGCGTCCATACCCACTCCGCGACCGGAAATATCTGTTACTGCACTTGCTGTAGAAAAACCTGAGTGGAGAATAAATTCATAAATTTCTTCGTTGCTGTATTCCTTGTCCGGATCTGCGAGACCGCGTTCAAGAGCTTTATTTAAGAGAATGTCAGCGTCCAACCCTTTGCCATCATCGCTTATTTCAATGTATGCGAACTCGCCTTTTCTAAATGCGTTAAGATGAACCTTGCCTAATTCATCCTTGCCGCACATTTTGCGGTCTTCCGTGGATTCAATTCCATGATCTAGTGCGTTGCGGAGTAAATGGACAAGAGGTTCGTTGAGGCATTCCACAATGGTTTTATCGAGAGCTAAATCATCACCTTCAATTGTAAATTTAATACGTTTATTAAGCTTCTGTGATGTACTTTTCACAAGTCTGTGCATAGGCATAAATATCTGTTTGAGCGGTACCAGCCTGATTTCGTCCATTTCGGATTGCAGGTTGCGGATATCCTTATCCATCTCTGTAAGACTTGAAGATATTCTGGAAATGTTATCAGTTTTAGTCTGCGCAATAACTGCATATGTCACCATCAGTTTACCGACCAATTCAATTAGTGAGTCAAGTTGCTGGGTTGAAACACGGATTGATGAAATCGCCTGCGGATCTTTTTTCTTTTCCGGGGAGAGATTGATTTTTTGAGATTTTTCTTTTGTTTCTATATCTTTTGCTGCAACTGATTGTTGTGATTCTGTATTAATAATTTCTTCTGTTTCAATATCTGTAATTTCAGCTTTTGGTTGAGTCGTGATCTCATTTTGTATAATGGAATCCATTTTTTCCCAGCCGTCAATTTCGCTAGGGGACTCACCCATCATTTCGCTCATTTCAGCCATCATCTCCATCTCTGCTTTTTCAATGTCTGCAATTGAAGACGTCTTGGTCTGTACTTCATCTTTATCAGCTTTGCAGGAGTCTTTTTTGGCAGCACCCTTATCAAGAAGGCCGCCTATGCAGTAATAGAATTTTTTTTGAGCTTCAGTAATTTCAAGAAGAGCGGTAATTAGTTCCGGGGTGATTGGAGTAATGCCGTCTGACAGCATATCCATAAGTGCTATGACCTGAGTTGAGGGCATTTTTACGTGCTCAAGTCCAAGATCTTGCAGAATAGAGTTTATATCTCCTGAACCTTGTTCAAGATTTATGATTGCTTCTTGAAGCTGGTTGATGCAACCTGAAATACTTTTTTTCATTACCCGTTTGCTCCGGTGTTACTTGAGAAAGCTGTCTCTACTATCAAATACAGACAGGTATTTCTGAAAGCCCCATGAATAAAACGTACTTGTGCAATGGCTGTTCATCCCGGTTATTCCTATTTCATGCTCATCACTGTAGTTGGCAAGAAGTTCAAAAAGAGATGATCCAGCCGACATTGACAGGCCGAAATCTATAAGAATTTTTTTATTGCTGGCTACATTCTTAAGAATCTGATCAACTGCTTTAAGCTGTTCAGGGTGATACATACGTCTAGCCATAATTGTTATTATATCTACATCCGTTGAAGATTCCACTTCAATCGGAATAATATTTTCAGATCCTCCTAATCCCGAGTCTTTTTCAATGCCCTGAAGTCTTGCTTCAATATCGTCAGTCATGGACTTGTCAAAGTCCCCTGATTCACGGAGTTGCTCAATAAGCATGAAAATGGTGTTAACTGATTCAATAGCAAGGGCAATTTGAGGAAGTTTATGATCAACTTCTCCTGCCTGCATTTTTTTCAGATAACTTTCTACCTTATGAGTGAAAGTTGAAGCCGGCTCGAACCCGGACATGAATCCTGTTACACCTTTTATGGTATGAAGTGGACGTGAAAGTACATCAATCCCTTCTTCGATGCATTGCTCATCAAGGAGATCAATACCTTCCAGTACTTGCGGATAGTATTTGTCATTTACTTCCGAAAAGAATTCTTCAACGAGGGAATCGTCTTCGCTCATAATTTGTATGTCCCATAAAAGCGGAGTCTATTTTTGCAGCAAGCCTATTTTAGCAAGCTCATCATACAATTTTTCCCGGATCACGGGTTTAATAATATATCCTGATGCTTCTGCATCATGAAAGGAACGGATTACCGTTTTTGCATCATCTAATGCCGTGGTCATAATTACTTTTGCAGGTGTATTGATATTATTGTTTTTTTCAAAATCTCTGATGGCTGCCAATGCCGTAAGACCGTCAACTTCAGGCATCATAATATCCATAAGAATAAGGCCGTATGGCTCATCTTCTTCAAAAGCCATCTTGTAGGCATCAATGGCTTCCTGTCCGTTAACAACTATGTCTATTTGAAAAAGTGGTGAAAGAAAATTTGATAATAATTTTCTACCAACAAATTCATCTTCTGCAATCAGCGCACGCATCAAAGCCTCCATAAAATATATATCATCTATAACAATTGCATATCATGAGTTTTTTAGCAATTAAATGTCAACGTGTTTAATATAAAATTTATCATAATATAATATCTTAAAAGTTGAGCCTTGCAAACTTGCAAAAGGTTGGTTACCTAAACCGCCATGGAAAGACAAAGAACACCCCAAAGAGAAGCTAGAGTCAGGGAAGTGCTGGCAAAGCGTCAGAAAGATTTTACTCTGATAGTTGATAATGTATGGGATCCTCACAATGTTTCCGCAATTCTGCGCAGTTGTGATGCTTTCGGTCTCTACGGAATACATCTTTATTATACAGTATCCCAATGGCCGGAATTGGCAACTAAGTCTTCTGCATCCGGTAAAAAATGGGTGGAACGCACTAAGCATACTGACCCTGTAAAGATGGTCGGCGGGCTTCGTGATCAAGGCTTTCAAGTTTTGCGTACCGGATTTTCCGAGACAGCAAGACCGTTAATGGATTTTGATCTTAGCCGCCCTTCAGCAGTTATTCTCAGTAACGAGCATAGTGGAACAGCCCCGGAACTTGCTGAACTGGTTCCTGATGAGGTTTATATTCCAATGCAGGGGATGATCCAGAGTTTTAATGTTTCTGTTGCTGCAGCTCTTATACTCTATCATGGTTTTACCCAGCGATACGCGAAAGGCATGTATGATGAACCATCCTTCTCACCTGAAGAGATGGATAAGCTCACCGCAGAGTGGCTTGCTCGCTAGCATAAAAAAGCTAGGAACATATTTTTCTTATAAAACTCAGATCTTTTGACGTGAACGCCCTTGGATATTTTTATTCAGGGGTCTTCTTTTATGAGTGATTAATTTATTCGTTTTCCCTTAGCGCTTCATATAATTCTATCCATTTTGTTTCTGTATCTCTCCATAACTCATTAATATCGCGTGAAAAAATTAAATTTAAGTCTTGTTCTGTGTATTTGCTTTCCAGCTTTATTTTGTTACCGAAAACTTGAGCCATGCCTCGTACATTGCTGGCTTTTGCAAGACTGGTGTGCTGAATATGTCCTATTTTCAATTGTCCTGCATAAATGTGGTTGTATCCTTTTAAATAAGCACGCAAGTCACGTTCAAGATCATCAAATTGTGTTGGATTGAAACGGACATCAAAAGAGCCGCATTTGTGTATGGCATCCATATTAAGCATATGGCAGCACCCGGAAACATGAACAGCCGGACGTGTGTATGAAAACTGACCATAGTCAAAGGCATTGCGGCAGCTGTCAAAAACCATAACATGCTCGGTTAATCCTTCAATTTGTGAGCTTCCATTGCCGGGATGGAAAAGATGATAGTCCGCCGATTGCAATGAAGTTGGTACCCCGGTTGATGTTATCCTGCAGCCTACGGCACCGGGATTGCCATAATGTTTTGCTGTGGCAAGAAGTTCTTCCAGCCAGTTAGCCGGTAACTCCACATCATCATCTAAAAATACTGCCCATTTAGATTTGCGGACTTCCGGTTCAGCAAGCAGCCAGTTGCGTGCCGGAGGAGCTCCGACATTAATCGGGAGCTGTATTCCCTTGTACTGTCCTTTAGCAAAGATGTTTTTAGCGTCCCTCACAACATCACCAGTAGTATCGCTGGAGCCGTTGTTAAGGGCAAAAACTTTTGCTTCACCTATATTGGATTGTGCAACATTCTTGAGTGTATTTTCAATTAGTCTACCATTGTTCCATGAGTAGAGAAGTATGGATACATCTGCTGAATCTTCTAATGCCTTTGTTGTGTTGATGGGATACAGGAGACTGTGCAGTTTCTGTCCCCAGTTAAGATTCCATATATTTTCCCTCCATAACTTTGAAAGAATAACTATCGCGTCGGCGGGATGCTCTGATTTAAGCATTAGCTCGCTAAGCATATATTCCTTCCATAGTGACCATATGGCACTATCAAGTTTTTCAAGGGATTTTAATCCATCTTCATATGAGCCGTATAAAAAATTGTACTGAGTTATAAGTCTTTGTTTTAAAGGTATAAAACGCTCTTCCCATTGGGTGAGGTTAAGAGCATTTTGAGCTAAATCAGGATTACCCATGCGTAAAAGCGTGTCCCATGATTTGGAAAGCCATAAAAGTCCATCTGATCCTCGGAGAAGTGGGAAAAGATGACGTATTATCAGTGCTTGATCCCCTGATTGAAACAGGTTTTCCAAATCATTTACTGGTATTACAGTTTTTGGCAGAGCAGTGATAGCTTTGAGAAGATTGAGCTGTTGAATTGGTGAGTCGTGATTGTTAAGTTCTAGACATTTATGAGCAGCAGCCGTGTCCAAAGGGTTTTGCATCCACATAAGCATGGACAATTTACGGCTTACTTCTCCAAATCGTGGGTCTTTTACAGCAAGATTTTGAAAGATATTGATGAGTCCGCTTTGGTGAGAATACTCTTCTGTTCCAAGTATCCATAGAGGAATAGTCTGTTTTATAGCTATAAGAAAATTTTTTACATCGTTGAGAGTGTATTGCATTATAGATGCTCCGATTATTGTTGCTGTAAGTTTCTTTTTTATTATGACAAATCAAGAATAAAGTCATGTATGATTATAGTTTGTTTGACCTTTCGTAATAGTAATACAACTTGTAAAGATGTAAAAGATGCTGGACATTGTATGTAAAGTTGGTATTAATGGTCGCTTCGTACGCTATGTACAAAAATGGAGTTTTATTAGATGAGCGAACAGGAAGCAATTAACATTATAAAGACCGGTGGGGTGCTGATTTATCCCACAGAGACTCTTTTCGCCGTGGGTGCAGATGCTTGCGATGAAAGAGCTGCAAATCGTGTGGCTCTAATTAAGGGGCGCCCAGTATCTAAACCATTACCGTTAATTATAGGTAGCATGGAGCAGCTTGACCTAGTCACCAGTTTTGCTTCTGCTGATCTTCTTAGAATAGCGAGTCATTTTTGGCCTGGCCCTTTGTCTATTTTAGTAAAAGCTCGTGAAGAACTTCCCTCTGCAGTAAAAGATTCCAGAGGATATACTTCAGTGCGCTGGACTGACCATCCGCTAGCCAGCAGTCTTTGCCTGAAGGCTAGAACCCCATTGATAGCCACAAGCGCAAATATGAGTGGGAAACCTGCAACAGCTGATGTTTCCAAGCTTGATGCTGATTTGACGGTTATGGTTGAGGGCGTTTTTGATTCTGAACCGGGCCCGCGTGGCGGTAGTCCTTCCACGGTCATTGAGCCTTTCAAGGATGGCAGAATAAAAATTCTACGTGAGGGAGTTGTTTCTGGCAGAGAGTTGATAAGAGCTGGGTTTGTTCTTGTAGAATAATTAATCGAGTGATTTAATTTTGTGGCCTGTCAGCGTAAGTGGGCAGGTCTTTTTTTTGTACAAAAAATTTAACTTAACTATCACATTCTATGCGGTAGTTGTTGGTGTGGTAAAAAAAATTGAACTGTATTTTAATTTTTGATCTTCCTCTTCTAAAATTAAAATGCAAATATAACAGTGTGTTGTGATGTGTATCTTACTTTTGATGTTTTTGGCACATCCATTGCTAGATAGATATTACCTTCATTCCTTTGTTGAAATAAAATCGAAAATAGGCCCTGTCAGAAATATCTGGCAGGGCCTTTCGATTTTTTATGTCATTCTTTAAATTCAGTTCTGGTTTAGGTTGAGTATAAAATATTTGACTCAAAAGCCCATGCATAGGACCGTATTCCTTACTAAGTAAAAATTATTGAACTAATTCTGTATGTTTAATGCTTAGTTGAGTTTCTTAAAAAATTAAATAAAACAAAGTCTTAGATCTGTATATCTGCCTTGTAGGTTTTTGGCACATCCATTGCTAGATAAGTATTACCTTCATTCTTTTGCTGAAATAGTATCGAAACCGGGCCCTGTCAGAATTATCTGGCAGGGCCTTTTCGATGTTTATGACCACAAAGTTTTATATTACCTCTTTTCATCCATATTTTAATTTTAGATGTTGGTACATAGCTGTAGCTCGGTTGACATCTTTATCAGACTAAATATGAAGATCTGAATTAAGTGCAGGCAGATTCTTGTAGCGGCTTGTAGTATTATGGGGTTAGGTCTTTTTGGGGCGAATGACTTATGACTGGACTATTTAATTAAAAGTCAGATTCTCTTGTAATGAAAGATCATTCACGGTAATAGTATAAGTGATTATTTGTTGTCTAAATGTTTTGGTGTTGATTTTGTAAACAAAGTAAAGGCGTTTTATAATATGGTTGCCACTAAGCCCTGTCCTCATTGCGGTAAAGATGTCGTTCATTACCGTAATCCTGTTCCTACGGTTGATGTTGTAATTTATGACCCTGAACAAGGTGTTGTATTAATCAAACGTAATAATCCTCCTTTTGGCTGGGCATTACCCGGTGGATTTGTTGATTACGGTGAAACTCTTGAGCATGCAGCAGTACGTGAGGCAAAGGAGGAAACTGGTCTTGAGGTTATTCTTACAGGATTAGTAGGTGTCTATTCAATGCCCTGGCGTGATGATAGACAGCATACTATAAGTGTAACTTATAGTGCTGTCTGCCGTGACCGGGATAAACTTCAGGCAGGCGATGATGCCGGTGGTGCAAATTTTTTTACTCTAGATAATCTTCCTGAACTTGTTTTTGATCACAAAGATATTTTACAAGATTTCTCTACTAATATACTCAGACTGCAGAAAGCTGCGGTTGTGGGCAATTCCGATTAACATGCTTTAAACATGGAGTTGGATCAGTGCATGAGGTTCTATACGTAACATCGGAAATGTATCCTTTTTCCAAGACTGGTGGCCTTGGCGATGTGATGGGGGCTTTGCCTCCATGTGTAAGCAGTAAGGGAGTAAAAACAGATGTAATTACTCCATTTTATGGGCGTATGAATTTAGACGGCAATAAGTTGCGTCTTGTCTATTCTGACTTGCATGTGGGATATCCATGGCCGGATACAACTGCTGAGATATATCAGACAGAGTACGAAGGTGTGTCTGTATATTTTGTTGCAAGAGGTGAGTTTTTTGACCGCAGGCATTATTATAATACTCACAATGGAGATTATTTTGATAATTGTGAGAGGTTTATTTTTTTCTGCAAAGCCGTCCTAAAATGGGCCCGCCTGCTTCCTACACCTCCAGCTGTGATTCATTCACATGACTGGCAGTCATCACTTGTCTCTCCTTACTTGTATTTTGAAAAAAGGACTGATTCATTCTGGTCAAACACCAAAAGTGTTACCACTATCCACAATCTTGCATTTCAAGGGCGTTTTTCCGAACGTCTCTTTAATGAATCAGGATTGCCTCTTGAAGCCTGGTCTATGCATGGTGCAGAATTCTTTGGTGATCTAAATATGCTTAAGGCCAGTATTGCCTATAGTGATGCTGTTACTACAGTAAGTCCTTCATATGCTGAAGAAATCCTCGGGCCTGAATTTGGTTGCGGACTGGAAGGTTTCTTAAACACTCAGACTCATAAGCTGGAAGGTATTTTAAACGGGGCAGACTATACAGTATGGGACCCCGGCAATGACAAATTTCTGCCATGCAACTATAGTGCGGAGAATACAAAGGGCAAGCTGGAATGTAAGAAAAATATGTTGCGATATTTTGATATGTCAGAAGAGCTTAATGATAAACCTGTACTTGGATTTATCGGGAGGCTTCGCGATCAAAAGGGAGTAGACCTGCTCATTGACATCCTGCCGAGGCTGATGAAGAAAGACCTGGGTGTAATTGTATTAGGGGAGGGAAACCTCACGTATGAGGCACGGCTGCTTGAACTAATGGAGGAGTATCCGGGACGTTTTTGTGTCCAAATAGGATATACAGAAGATCTTGCACACGGAATACAGGCTGGATCAGATATTTTTTTAATGCCTTCCCGTTATGAGCCATGCGGATTGACTCAGATTTATGCTCTGAGGTTCGGGACTCCCCCTGTTGCTACAGCTGTCGGAGGACTTAGGGATACAATTACTCCATACCCTGATCCTGATGCGACTGGATTTACTTTTAAAAAGCCAGACTCAGAGTTGTTTTACGAGGCTGTATTAGAGGCTGTTGATGTATGGCAGAATCGCACTGAATGGGACAAAATGGTTAAACGGGCCATGCGTAAAGAATTTACATGGGATAGCGCTGCTGATGAATATATTAAACTGTACCGCAAGCTTGGCGCAAGAATATAGAGGTAAAGTATGCCCACTAAGCTTATTGAAGATTTAGCTGAAAAATTGAAAGTTGATATCAGCGGGCTCAGCCTTGTTGAGGCAGTTCGTCTGCTTCAACGGCTTGAGGGTAATTTTGATTGTTTTGCCCGAGCTGAGAGTGGATTCTGTAGTCAGAAAGAATGCCTTTTTTATTTAGAATGTATGGAAAATTCCAGTAACACCGAGGATTAAGATCCAAATGCCCGAAACTTTACCGGTTTATATTGCACCATTTGATTTATTTTTGTTTGGGAAAGGTGAGCACTGGGATATTTATCGTATTCTAGGAGCCCATTTTGATGTGCAGGAAGAACAGGAAGGATACCGTTTTGCTGTATGGGCGCCTAATGCTCAAAATATATATGTTACTGGCGATTTCAATAATTGGAATACACGGGCCAATCAGCTTTTTCCTGTAGGAGTTTCAGGTATCTGGGCCGGATTTGTTCCTGAGGTAGAGGCCGGTCAACTCTATAAATATAGTGTAGTAAAAGATGACGGGCATGAGGTTCTTAAGACTGATCCATTTGCATTTAGAACTGAAATGAGACCCGGGCATGCAGCAGTTACCTGGGGACTTAATAACTATGAATGGGAAGATACTGCGTGGATGGCTAAACGCCGTGAGATAGGTTTGCCGCTTGATAAACCTATTTCATGCTATGAAGTCCACCTTGGTTCATGGCGCAGGGAAGACTGGGACTATCGGTCGTATCGTCAGCTCACCAAGGAGTTGATACCTTACGCCAAAGATATGGGGTTTACCCATATTGAGCTCATGCCGATTGCCGAACATCCTCTTGACGAATCGTGGGGATATCAGACAACACATTATTATTCTCCTACTTCGCGTCATGGCACGCCAGATGATTTGCGCTATTTTATTGACAAGTGTCATCAGGAAGGGCTGGGAGTTATTCTGGATTGGGTCCCGGGTCATTTCCCTAAAGATGATTGGGGATTGGGGCGTTTTGATGGGACAGCTCTTTTTGAGCATGCCGATGCCCGTAAAGGTGAACACCCTGATTGGGGAACTTATATTTTTAACTTCGGGCGCCATGAGGTCTGCAATTTCCTTCTTGCTAATGCTTTGTATTGGCTCAAAGAATTTCATATTGACGGATTGCGCATAGATGCTGTTGCCTCCATGCTTTATCTTGATTATTCGCGCCGTGAAGGGGAGTGGATTCCTAATGAGTATGGTGGAAATGAGAATGTTGATGCGATCCAGCTCCTTAAAAATCTCAACACGGTCGTTCATGAACAATTTCCCGGAGCAATGATGATTGCCGAGGAGTCGACGTCATGGCCCGGTGTTTCAAGACCTGTGTATACTGGTGGTCTGGGGTTCACATTTAAATGGAATATGGGGTGGATGAATGACACTCTTGATTATATAGAAAAAAGTCCGATCCATAGGTCTTACCATCAGAATAAACTTACTTTTTCTATGGTTTATGCATTCAGCGAAAACTTTTTTTTGCCTCTCTCCCATGATGAAGTTGTGCATGGAAAAGGAGCATTGCTTTCTAAAATGCCCGGAGATATGTGGCAGCAGATGGCTAATTTACGCCTTCTGTTTTCGTATCAATGGGCCCATCCGGGTAAAAATCTTCTTTTTATGGGATGTGAGTTCGGGCAGTGGAATGAGTGGGATTGCCGTAAAGAGTTAGATTGGACTTTGCTCGGATTTCCTTCACATCAGGGATTGCGCAATACTGTAATTGATTTGAATAGAGTTATGCACGAAAATCCAGCTATGTATAAGCATGACACGGATTGGTCTGGATTTGAGTGGGTTGACTTTAGTGATTATAAATCCTCAGCAATGAGTTTTTTACGCAAGAGTGATGGAGATAAGCCTATATTATGGGTTTTTAATTTTACTCCCGTTGTCCGCGAAGGATATTGCCTTGGCTGTCCTGTCGGTGGCAAATGGAAGGAGATTTTCAACTCAGATGCAGAAATATACGGTGGTTCAAATGTTGGTAATATTGGAGAGGTTGAGGCCCTCAAGGCCGGAGATATCGGGGCATTTCCTTATTATCTGCAACTGACTTTGCCTCCGCTGGGGGCTATAGCTCTAAGACCTGAATAAAGTGTGTTTTTTTGTGAGGGGAGTCTTATTTTAAGGCTTCCTTCTTTTTTGTTTTTTTATCCTGTTATGTTGAGAAGTATGATGAAGAAAAATATTTGTATTACTCTTGGCGATCCTAATGGATTGGGTCCCGAGCTTGTTTGCCGTCTATTTTCCGAACGTAAAGCTGATCGTGCTTTTTTGATGATAGGTCCTGAAAATGGACTAAAATATCATATGGAAAAGCTTGGGTTAAACAAATTTTACACTGTGCTTAATGATCCTCAGGAAATTATCGGGGCTGAAGCCGGATATTATTTATATTGTCCGGAAGTTCTTGATAGCTTTAAGCTTAAGGTCGGCTCTGCTGAATCTGAAGGTGGACGCTGCGCAGGAGAATCTCTTGAGGCAGCAATGACTTTACTTAATAGTGGTATTGTCTTCGGCCTTGTAACCTGTCCTTTGAATAAGGCAATGTTGCAACTAGCAGGATTTGATTTTCCAGGTCACACAGAATTTTTGGCAACCAGATCAGGGGTAGGGCGTGAGAATGTCTGCATGCATCTCGGCGGTCCTCGCCTTAAGGTCAGTCTGGTTACTACTCATCCAAGATTTATTGATATTCCTAAGTCTATTACTCGAGAGCGGATTCTACGCTGTATTGAATTGACGGATACACTTGTTAAGTCACTTGGACTTGATAAGCCGATTGCTGTATGTGGGCTTAATCCTCATGCAGGTGAATCAGGACGTATTGGACATGAGGAAATTGAAATAATCGAGCCGGCTATCACAGAGGCTGTGGAGAAAGGGTATAAAGTGGAAGGTCCGTTCCCCGGTGACACTATATTCCATTTTGCCGCAGATGGTAGGTTTAGCGCAGTTCTTGCTATGTACCATGATCAGGGACTTGCACCGTTGAAGCTTCTTCATTTCAGTGAAGCTGTAAATATAACCCTTGGGCTTCCGTTTCCAAGAACTTCTCCGGATCATGGTACAGGCTATGATATCACCGGAACCGGAAAAGCATCGCTTAAAAGTTTTAAAGCTGCTTTAGAGTCTGCAGAGCTCATGGTTGATGCTCAGTGATTAATTTACAAAAAAAGGGTAGATGTTGAAATATAATTTCATCTACCCTTTCTGAATTTAACTGTGTTTAATTCAGAGTCTTTTCGTTTTAATACCCCGGAAAGAATTTCTTTCCGGGGAAGAAAAACTAGATTCCAAATGGACCGAACTTCTTAACGTATTCCTGAAGTTCTTCCCAGAGGTGCTCGGAAAATTTGTCATATTTTTCGCTTGCACTATCGTAGCTTTCGAGCTTTTTCACTACGTTTGCAGCTTTGTCATACACATCTTTGAATTCAGCTTCGTCCATTCCTGCCATTTTCATAGCTTCATCTTTAGAAAGATGACCAGTATGGGCAAAGACCCCGGACAGAACGCCCATCATCTTTTTTACGTTCTTCTGAGCCATTTCGCACTCCTTAAAAAAAAGTAATAAATAGTAAAACCTTGTCTGACATAATGCTGTTAACACTATAATCCTCATAATTGCAAGCGGTTCTCATGCCATGTTTGTTATTATTAAACCATTATGTACACGTGTATATTGGGCGGAAAGCAACATTGCTTTTTCGTAGGCTCAAACGTATTGTAATTTTTTTATCACAATCAAGAGTATATAAATGAAAAATACAAATAATAGTGTCTGGATAAATGTTGGAGAAGCGTCTGGTGACATGCATGGGGCAATGCTTGCCAAGGAGCTGTTTAAACGTGATCCTAAATTGAAAATCATGGGCATGGGCGGTTCTGCTATGGAAAAATCTGGCTGCGATATCCGGTATTCCATGCAACTGATTAATCTTGTCGGACTGACTGAAGTCTTTCCTAAGCTACCTGGCTTATTAAGGCTTTTTGGTAAAATTGAGGATATTTTAAAGAAGGAACGGCCTAAGGCAATAATTCTTATCGACTGTCCTGATTTTAATTTTAGACTGGTAAAAATAGCTCATAAACTGGGAATACCAATTTATTATTATATTACTCCGCAAATATGGGCTTGGAGGCAGGGCCGGGCAAAATTTTTACAGAAGTATGTCCGTAAAATTCTTTGTATTCTACCATTTGAACAGCAGTTTTTTAAGGATCGCGGGGTCGAAGCTAAATATGTGGGACACCCGTTACTTGATATTATTCCCATTTCTGATTTGGATGCCATTAGACCGGACCCGGATCTTATTGGAATTTTACCAGGCAGTCGCAGTAAAGAAATATCTTCACTTTTGCCAGAATTCGCGAAGGCTGCGGAAATGTTATCTAAAGATTTTCCTAATTTGAAATTTTCAATCGCTCGAGCACCGGGAGTTAAGGAAGAAAAATTACGCAGACTATGGCCTGATCATTTGCCTGTGACTATCAATCAGCCGGAAAACAGGTATCGCCTTATGCGCAGCTCTGCAGCAATTATGTCTGCTTCCGGGACAGCGACTCTTGAATGTGCTCTGATCGGTACACCTACCCTGGTTGCATATAAGATGGCTCCACTTTCAGTATTACTGGCAAAGCTTGTTGTTAAAGTTAAATTTGCCAGCCTTGCCAATATTATACCTGATAAATTAATTTTACCCGAGTTTCTGTTTGATAATGCTACGGCTGAAAATTTTTATGGGCAGGTCAAGCAATGGATGAGGGAACCTGATACGGCTGATGCTGTTAGGGCTGAATTAATGCATTTGCGGGAATTAATTGGCGAGCCCGGTGTTGCCGGACGTACTGCAGACATAATATTGCAAGATCTAGATTTAATATAAAATTACAAACATATATAAAAAACCCCCGGGGCCAATCCCCGGGGGTTTTCTGACTTTGGAACAATAACGAAACAGCCAACGTGGCTGTTTCGTAACTCACAATCTAAATTAACTTTCTAAATTAAACGCAGCCGGTAGGTTTAGGAAGACCAGCCATTTTACATGCTCCCTTACCAGGGCCGGAAGGAAACAGTTCGTAAATGTGTTTAAGTTTGAAACCGGTGATTTTGGAAAGAATACGTACCATGGGTGCGATACCGTTTTTCTTGTAGTAGTCCTGCAAGAAGTCGATAACTTTCTGGTGTTCTTCGTTAAGTTCTTTGATGCCTTCGCCTTCTTTTACGTAGTCAACCCATTCTGGGGACCAATCTTCAAACTTAAGCAGGAAACCATCTTCATCAACATCAAAGCTTTTGCCCTGAAATTCAACGATTGCCATGTAAAACCTCCTAAAAAATTAATCATAAAAGCAGACAAGCTGCTTTACTCTCAGGTTATAAAGACTCCCCCGAAACCCGATTCCGAGGAAAATGTCTCACTCACCCAAAGAGCCAATTAAAACCTAGGCAAAAAAATTTCAAGAAAAATATTATATAAGAATGAACTTTTTCATAATATAATAATCAAAACATATCCGCAGTGCAGTTAAAATCACGTTTGAAAGCATTTTTTTTGTCCTATTTTAGTATGCTGATTTATTATAATCTTGAGAAAATATGAACAGATACTTTATAAAACTTAATTTTGGGTAGGCAAAAATATCCGTATTAAATTCTTACCAATCTGAAATTATTGAATAAAGTTTTAGAGGAACGTTTTTTGTATTGCAGCTTAGTATCAAACAGGAGGAAATATAATGGAAATTAGTTTTGCAAGAGAAGCTGCAATTGCACATTTAAAAAATGATACACCTCTCAGAAAACCTTCCAGCCCTTTAGTAAACCGAGAGCAGTCTATAGATTCTGTTTCTGGAAATATTAAGGCAGGACTCAGGTCAGCAGATATGGATCCCGCAGAATTGCTAGAACAAAGTGTTGAAGCGGGAGCAAAAGAGAATGCAATTAATGATGCCCATGATTTTAATATGGCCAGAGTTATGGAACTTCTTTCCGATCCTCTTTTGCAAGAGGATATTTAATACTTAGTAAAAAGTATATTGATTAAATATAACTAATAGTTACAGAGTTAATTTTCTGATCAGTAGGACGAATATATTTCATAAAATCGTTAGTTGTTTTATGAGGCAAAGCCCCGGATTGATAAAATTCGGGGCTTTGCCTTTTGGTGCACAAAGTGCTAACTAAAGGCAGTTCCAGCCTATAACAGGTTATGATAATTTCTATGAATAATACCAAAGTGATAAAATCACCAGCCAACCCCTCTCCGGGGTACCCTCCTATGGAGTCCGAATTGCGTCCCCCGCCACCGGTAGAAATCGATCCGGCGTGGAGTGTTCCCAGTGTTTCTGAGTGCACTTCCTGGTGGAAAGATTATTCTATGCTGGATAATATTAAAGCTCATAGCTATCTGGTTGCCAAAGTTGCGGTTCAAGTAAGTACAATTGCTTATGAGTCCGGGGTTGATGTCGATATTCCAACTATTCAAGCTTCGGCTCTTATGCATGATATAGCTAAGAGCTACTGCATCCATCATGGAGGGAATCACAGTCAGTTAGGTGCTGCATGGACCATGCGTTTAACTGGAAATCCTGCCATAGCAATGGGAGTGCTTCACCATGTTTTCTGGCCCTTTGAGCCTGAGGCAGATAAATATTTTCTTCCACTTGTCGTCAGCTACGCCGATAAACGCGTGATGCATGACAATCTTACTTCTCTTGAAAAAAGATTCGGTGACCTGAAAATCAGATATGGGAAAACCGAAAAAATTATAGAAAGGATCCAGCAAACTTACGAGCAGTCTCTTGTTCTGGAAGAACGGCTCGGCAACCTTATCGGAGTTGATCTGAATGCGTATTCTTTTGATAGCGGGCGGCTGGTCTGACGAGCGCGAAGTCTCTTTGAGCGGAGCTGAGGGGATTAAAACAGCCCTGCTTGAGCTTGGGCATGAAGTTGAGTTTTTAGATCCTGCCACAGATTTTAAAAATATCCTTTCACGCGCTGAATATGCAGATTTTGCTTTTATTAATCTTCATGGTTCTCCGGGAGAGGATGGTCTTATTCAGGCTATGTTGAATCAGACAAACTGTCCTTATCAAGGGGCTGGTCCTGAAAGCTCATTTCTTACTCTTAATAAAGCTGCTGCAAAAACAGTTTTTGATAAAAACTCAATTTTGACCCCTGAGTGGGAATTAATCTGCCCTGCGGATGGTTGCAAAGGAATTGAGAAACTTGATCCGCCTGTATTTATTAAGCCTAACTCAGGTGGTTCCAGTCTGGGAATGACTTTTGCCCGTACCAATGAAGAATTGCGAAGGGGTGTTGAGACGGTCTTTTCTATGGGGGATAGTGCACTGGTTGAAAAGTACACAAAAGGAATTGAAGTTACCTGCGGAATTCTTGGCGGGGAAGCTTTGCCATTGATACTTATCACCCCTCCTGAAAAAGCTGAATTCTTTGATTATAATAGCAAATATGCTCCTGATGGAGCTGAAGAAATATGTCCTGCACCGATTGACGCAAAGTTGACACAGGAAATTCAGCAAATCAGTTTGAGAGTGCATAGTCTTTTAGGGCTTGCTGATTACAGCAGGGCTGATTTTATAATTTCTGGAGGAGTGGCTTATCTGCTGGAAGTCAACACTCTTCCCGGTATGACTCCGACAAGTCTCGTTCCCAGAGCTGCCAAGGCTGCTGGATATACATTCAACACGCTTATAGCAAAGCTTATTGAATTGGGACAAAGTAAGAGGAAGTAAATTTTTTCAACAGGTCTACCTACTTGGTTGATCAATGAACGGAAACGTCAGGATTTATACATGTCAAAATCCCTTAAGCTCAGGACAGCCTCATTTCTTTATGGCTTAGGCTGGAAAGCCGCAATTCCTTTTCTCAAGAAAAATGCAAGATTGAGAGAAGGATTTGATCGTAGGACACTAAAACACAGCCTCCCGCCTGAGGCTGATGTGTGGATTCAGGCAGCATCTGCTGGTGAAGCAAAAATAGTTACCAGAATAATGGATCTGATTTCGATGGAAAATCCTACCAGATTCCTGCTGACCACCAATACTTCGCAAGGCCTTTCAGAGCTTGAGAGAGCAGCTTATCGAATTACACCGAATACCAGAAATGTTACTGCTTCAGCGACATATTTTCCTTTTGACAGCCCTGATCTTGCTGTAAAAGCCTTGGAGGCTGTAAAACCTAAATTAGTAATTTTGGTCGAGACAGAGATCTGGCCCGGGTTTTTGTCCGCCTGTAAAGATCTTGGCGTAAAAGTGATTATTATCAATGCTCGGATGACTACAAAAAGTCTTGCTGGGTATATGGCTTTTCCCCAATTTTTTAAATCCATTGCTCCTGAAGAAGTTTTGGCTATTTCTGAAGAAGATGCCATTCGTTTTAAGACTCTTTTTGAAATCGAAAAGATAAGTACTATGCCAAACATCAAGTTTGACAGTACTGGAACTGCTGCGGCAATTCCATATACAGCCAATCCTCTGTCATCAATTTTTAAACCTAAAACTCCTTTCATCATTCTTGGTTCTATAAGAAAGGAAGAAGAATTACAGGTCCTAAAACTTGTAGAAGGGCTTAAGAAAGCGCGCCCTAAGACTGTGATAGGACTTTTTCCGCGTCATATGCATCGCATTGATGCTTGGAGAGCAATGCTTAATGAAGCAGGTCTACCATGGGTTTTGCGGTCTGAGATTACAGATAAAGTTCCATTCGGGCATACTGTGCTGTGGGATGTTTTTGGAGAAATGAATTCAGCATTCTCTCTTGCCAGGGTAGCATTTATAGGTGGTTCTCTCGCTCCTGTCGGCGGTCAGAATTTTCTTGAACCATTGGCATATGGCATTGTTCCTGTCATAGGTCCTTACTGGTCAAATTTTACATGGGTTGGAGATGATATCTTCAACAATAAACTGGCCAGACAGGAAAATGACTGGGAAGGTGTTTTAAATTCGCTTCTTGAAGTCAGTAAACGTGCCCCTAAACCTGACAAAGTAAAAAAAGATTTCGAAAAATATCTTGTAGATATGCGTGGTGGAACTGACGCAGTGTGTGCTGCGATCAAGAGAAATTTGTAGTAAGTGAATCTTTCTGATTTTAAGGATTTAAATTGATGAGTATTGTTTATGGTTGTTACGGTATTATCCCGGCCCGTTATGATTCCAGCCGTTTTCCCGGAAAACCGATGGCTGACATATGCGGGAAACCGATGTTCTGGCATGTGTGGAACAGCGCCTGTAAATGTCCAGAGATGGATAAAGTTGTTCTAGCCACTGATAGTCCTATAATTCAGGACGCTGCTGAGAAACTTGGTGTGCCTGTCGTGATGACCGCAGATACCCACACCAGTGGTACTGATAGAGTTCTGGAAGCTGCAAGAAAGCTTAGTCTTCCAGATGATTGCGTTGTAGTGAATATTCAGGGAGATGAGCCTTGTCTCGCTCCGGAAATGTTATCGGAATTGGTTAGTCCTTTTGCCGACGGCAGTGTCAGGGTTACAACTCTGGCATCACCGATTACAGCAGAAGAGGCTCAAAGTCCGGATAGGGTTAAAGTTGCACTTGCAAAAGATAGCCGGGCGTTATATTTTTCTCGCTCACCTATCCCGTATTCCCATGATGGAAGTGGGAAATACCTTCTACATATCGGCCTATACGGCTTCCGCATGGAAGCCCTTGAAACCTTTGCCGGCACGGATGCTTCGCCCCTGGAGAAAAGGGAGCGACTGGAACAGCTCCGGCTGCTGGAAAACGGTATACCAATCCACGTCACTGTTACTGAACACTCCTGTCATGGAGTGGACCGTCCTGAGGACTTGGATACAGCAATAAAGATTCTTGAGAGGGAAAAAATATGAAAGCCATACTGGCACTTGAAGACGGCACATGGTTTGAAGGAACATCCTTCACAGGCCCAGGCGAATCGGGCGGAGAAGCCATCTTCAACACCGGCATGACCGGATATCAGGAAGTTCTCACCGACCCTTCTTATACTGGGCAGATGGTCTGCATGACTTATCCGCTTATAGGAAACTATGGTGTTACTGAAGAAGATCTTGAATCCGCTAAAATACATGTTGCCGCATTTATAGTTAAAGAATGCTGCAAAAACCCTTCAAACTGGCGTTCTGTAATGTCTCTGCCTGAATATCTTGAGAAGGCCGGCATTATGGGGATTGAAGGAATTGATACCCGTGCGTTGACCAGACACTTACGTATTAACGGTGCCATGCGTGGTATCATTTCTACTGAAGAACTCGATCCTGCAAAGCTCGTTGAGAAAGCTAAACAGCTTCCTACAATGGAAGGTCAGAACCTTGCTGACAAGGTTACATCCGACAGTTGCTACGCGTGGATTGATAACAAGCCTGTTCCAGTTGACGTATCAAAAGGCTATGAGTGGACTGGAAAGGGACCGCGCCTCGTACTTGTTGATTACGGGGTAAAATGGAATATCCTGCGTTTACTTGATGCAGAAGGTTTTGAAGTTCTTTCTGTTCCGTCAAGTTATACTGAAGAGCAGATTAGAGCTCTTAATCCAGAAGCTATTTTCCTTTCCAACGGCCCCGGTGATCCGGCTGTTCTTGATCATGCTGTAAAGACTGCAAAATCTTTATGCGAAGATCTTCCTGTGGCAGGTATTTGTCTTGGACATCAGATTTTAGGACTTGCTCTTGGCGGTGATGCGTTTAAATTGAAATTTGGGCATCATGGCTGCAACCATCCTGTTATGGATATGGAAAGCAATAAAATTGAAATCTCTTCTCAGAATCATGGTTTTTGTGTAGATATTTCAAAGTGTCCTGATCTTAAAATCACACATAAAAATCTGAACGATGAAACTCTTGAGGGGTTTGCACACAAAACCAAACCGATTATCGCAATTCAGTTTCATCCTGAAGCAGCTCCGGGACCGCATGATAGCTGTTATTTCTTTGCCAGATTCCGTGATATGGTAAAAGAGAAAACCGGAAAATAAAAAACGGAAAATATAACGTCGGAGATAAATATGTCCGGAGAACTTACTAATGCCAGAAAAAAACTGGCAACTGTTCCCTCGCTGTTGAAGCAGAAAAAAGCAATGGCTGCTGTGCAGTCAGTATATGATGCTATTCTCGCAATGCTTAAAGGATCATTGATGAAAGCAGAGAGGGAAGAATTTCAGGAACTGCTGGATAGCACAGTTCATGTTCTCAACAGTGACAAAAAGTTAAGAGAAGATTATCCGCTGATCATAAATTATACCCATGGTGAAGAGAAAGCTCTTCTAGAGGTTATGAGAGAAATTCTGCAAGAGCTGCAAAAGAATGTAAACGCAAGTGCGCAGGAACTTCTTAAGGCTATGGAGAAGAAGAAGCGCGATACTCTTGAAAAAGGTCAAGAACTTATCGCACAGGATAAGGTCTCTGAAGCTCAAAAACTTTTTGATAAACTTATTCGTGAATTTAAAGATGATACAGAGCTGCGTGCTGAAGTCGCTGATAAATTTATCAAGTCAGGACTTTATAGTGAAGCGTTGAGATATCTTGAGGATGCGCTTGCTAATGATCCCAATGCAATTTTTCTGTATAATCGTATTGGGATAGTTTTGCGAAAAATGAAAGACTTTGAAGCCGCTGAAAAATATTATCTTAAGGCCTTACAGATAAATGATAAAGATGAGTATCTTTATTTTAACACTGGACGCCTGTATTATGATTGGCAGAAGTGGGGAAAAATGGCTAAAGCAGCTGAAAAGGCTATTGCCATCAACCCCAACTTTGCTGAAGCAGAAAAAATGCTAAAATTTGCAAAGAAAAAAATAGGCTAAAAATGCATCAGGCATCAATTGCTTCTTTTTAAAAGAACCCACTGTACGCTCAAATATGCTAGAGGGTTTCGTATATTTTAGTTAAATCGAACAGTATATTATGGGAGGCATGGCTGTAAAATGTCATGGCCTCCCTTTCTAATTTGAAGTGAATTTTTAAACGGCAGCTGTTTAACTAAAGATAACTGCCGGAGGTTAGATGAAGTATATATTATTGGATCGCGATGGAACAATTATTGAGGATAAACATTATTTATGTGATCCAGACGGTGTTGAAATTATACCTAACGCAATACAAGGGCTGAAAATGATGCTGGATGCAGGATATGGTCTCATTGTTGTAACAAATCAGTCTGGAATTGGTAGAGGATACTATACTGAAGCAGATATGAATGCTGTTAACGATCGGATGAAAAAATATTTAAATAAAAGCGGTATCGAGCTCAAAGCGATTTATCATTGCCCGCATACACCCGATCAGAAGTGTGACTGCCGTAAACCACAAACAGGAATGTTTGATCAAGCGATAGAACAGTTTGGTCTTATACCAAGTGAATGTTACGTTATAGGGGATAAACTATGTGATATTGAACTTGGATTGGCTAAAGGTTCTGCTGCAATTTTAGTTCGCACAGGCAAGGGGCTTAAAGAAGAGGCTAACTGTGCTTGCAAGGCAACTTATATTGCTGACGATCTGCTGGATGCAGCCGCGTTTATAGTTAAAAGAGGGTGATCTTTAAGGTCAAATATATTTTTTACATAAAAGATTGCATCGTACTATTTCAGCCAATTATTGAAAATTAAATTTTTGAAAATTTGCTACTAGAACAAGTCTTTTATCCTAAATACCATGCCCAGAAATGCGGGGCGTACAAAGTTGTAAGCATTGATCCAAGTGCTAGAAATGGTCCGAATGGGATCATTGAACCAAGTTTTCTGTTTTTATCTACCACCATCAAAATCAGGCCAACAGCAAGTCCTGAAAATGCTGCTACTGTTATTACCAGAGAGATATTTTGCGGTCCTGCAAGAGCTCCTATCATGAACATGATTTTAACGTCTCCTAGGCCTAATCCTTCAATTCCCTTCAGTCCTTTGTAAAGAAGGCGTAGAGACCAGAACAATCCTCCTCCGATACATGCACCAAGCAATGCTCCTTTCCAGCCAAGAGGGGTGAAAAGTGCAGCGCACGGGATTGCTGCAATTGATCCAGGTATAGTGATAATATCAGGAAGGATAAAAGTTTTCAGATCGATAAAAGAAGCAATAATCATCAAACCGCCAAAGAGCATATATACCAGCCATTGTGTGCTTAGCCCGAATTTCAGCATAAGCAGGACAGCCCACACTATCGATGTAAGTTCGATAATAGGATACATAAGGCTGATTGGCTGATGACAGGCAGAACATCTTCCGTTTAAAAAGAGATAACTTAAGATAGGAACGTTTTCGTACCACCGTATCTGATGTCCGCATTGAGGACATTTTGAGCGGCGAGGATTTGTCAGGGTCTGCCCGTATATATATCTGAACACAGCACAAGCATAAAAGCTGCCAAGTATAGCACCCAGAAGTGTTGCTATGAAAATTTCATAATAATCAAGTAGTAATATTTGCATGTTGCTCATAGGGGCTTGAAGATTTCATGTTTTACTGCAAAAGTGATGCGTGTAACAAAGTCGTTTAAGTGTTGATACGACAGTTATGGTGATTGAACAAGCATTCTCAGGAGACTCTAATGGGTAGTAAATATAGATTTATTCCAGAACTTGAACCAGATGAACTTGCAGCAAAACAACTGGAAGGACTGAAATGGACAGTGAACCATACTTCGTCCAACAGTCCATTTTATGCGGCTCGTTTTAAAGATAAAGGAGTTGAATGGGCAGATATCAATTCTTTAGATGATCTTCAAAAACTGCCTTTTACCACCGCAGAAGATTTAAAAGATGGTTATCCTCTTCCACTTCTTTCAGTTCCAGAAGAGGATGTTGTCAGAATTCACGGTTCCAGCGGTACAACCGGAAAGCGAAAAATTTTATCTTATACACAGCGAGACATTAATACATGGAAAAATATGTTTGCTCGTTGTTATGAATTAGCCGGGCTGACTACTCGTGATCGTGTTCAAGTATGTGTAGGATACGGACTCTGGACTGCCGGTGCAGGGTTTCAGCTTGGTTCTGAGCATTTTGGAGCTATGACCCTTCCTGTCGGACCTGGAATGCTTGAGATTCAACTGCAGATCTTAGTTGATTTAGAAGCAACATGCTTATGCTCAACTGCTTCAATGGCTCTCCTGCTTGGCGAAGAAGCACAGAAAGCCGGACTCAGTGATAAGCTTAAATTAAAGCGATGTATTTTCGGTGGAGAATCGCATACTCCCAAAATGCGAAAACAGTTTGAAGATTCTCTCGGTTTAGAGTCCAGTCACGATATTTCGGGTATGACTGAATTATATGGACCCGGGGCTGGAATAGAGTGCGAGGCTAAGGAAGGGATACATTATTGGGGGGATGAATATATCGTTGAAATTATTGATCCTGTTACGCTTAAGCCTGTACCTGATGGAGAAGTTGGTGAACTGGTTGTAACGACTCTTAATAAGGAAGCTTCGCCGCTTATCCGCTACCGTACTCGTGACCTTACCCGTATAATTTCCGGTAAATGTTCTTGTGGATGTTCTATGCCGCGCCATGACACGATTTCAGGCCGTAGCGATGATATGTTTATTTTCAGAGGGGTCAACATTTATCCCGGGCAGATTGCATCCGTCCTTGAGGCATTTTCCGAAGCTAGCTCTGAGTACCAGATATATTTGGAACGCCGTGAAGGACTTGATCATATGACCGTTAGAGTTGAGCGTAAGTCTGGCGTTTCAGCTGATAATGATGCTAATCTTGCGAAGGCTATTTGTAATGAAATCCGTAAATTTATTCTTGTACGGGCCAATGTTGAAATACTTAAGCCGGGGCTTCTTCCTCGAAGTTTCGCTAAAACCAAACGAGTTTTTGACGAGCGCTCTTAAAAAGAATGTATGTATCACTTTCTTTCTTAACGTATTATGATTGTAGTTAGTGTGGCTAAAGATTGATAATTTTGACGATAAAAAAGCCGCCGAGTTAAACTCGGCGGCTTTTAGTTTATTTTGTAAATAACAATTTTTATCTGCGACGTCTATCATCGCGACGACCACCGTCACGTCCGCCTCTGGGCCCGCTTGGACGTCCACCACCCATCTTGAATTTTTCAAGATCAACTTCCTGACCAGCCTGCTCCATGAGCCAAGCCTTACGGGAAAGACGGATACGACCGTTAGGCTGTACTTCGACGACCTTAACAGTGATTTCCTGACCGAGCTGCACAACGTCAGTAACGTTTTCAATGCGCTCAACATCGATCTGAGAAATGTGCAGAAGACCTTCGAGGCCAGGCAGAATTTCTACGATTGCACCGATTTCAAGAATTTTCTTAACGGTACCTACATAGTTGGTTCCAAGCTCAGCAGTCTGGTCGTAGTATTTGACCATTTCAACTGTTTTCTTGAGAGATTCAAGAGTCGGAGCGAAGATAGAAACTTTGCCGGAATCTTCAATATCGATATCAGCTGAAGTTTCAGCAGTAATTGCTTTAATGTTTTTACCACCGGGTCCGATGAGATCTCTGATCTTTTCGGGATTAATGGTTAAAACTTCCATCTGTGGAGCGTTTACAGAAAGTTCTTTTCTAGGCTCGGAAATGACTTTCTTCATGTCATCAAGAATAATCTGACGTGCGCCTTTGGCCTGAGCGAGAGCATTACGCAATACTTCAGCCGGAATACCACTGATTTTGATATCCATTTGAATTGCAGTAACACCGTCTTCAGTTCCGGCAACTTTAAAGTCCATATCGCCGAGAGCATCTTCATCACCGAGAATGTCGGTGAGAACGTAGTACTCATCGCCTTCCTGACAAAGTCCCATAGCGATACCAGCAACCGGAGCACTTATGGGTACACCAGCGTCCATAAGAGATAGGGTGGTTCCGCATACAGAAGCCATGGAGGAAGAACCGTTAGAGTCCATTACCTCAGAAACAACACGCATAGTAAATGGGAATTTTTCAGATGAAGGCAGAACAGGGCGTAAAGCTCTCTCTGCAAGAGTTCCGTGTCCAATTTCGCGGCGTGAAGGAGCTCTCAGGAATCTTGCTTCACCAACGCAATATGGAGGAAAGTTATAGTGAAGCATGAAACGTTTAGTGCTTTCACCAGTAAGTGTTTCGAAGCGTTGCTCATCACGGGTTGAGCCGAGGGTACAAACAGCAAGCGCAGAAGTTTCACCTCTACGGAATAAAGCAGATCCGTGAGTCATAGGCAGGCTGCCTACTTCCATGGAGAGATTACGGACGGTGGTTAGGTCACGACCATCGATGCGTATGCCTTTTTCAACAATGCGGTTACGTACAATTTTCTTTTCAAGAGCTGCCATGGCATCACCAACAGCTTTAGCTCTCTGAGGCTCTTCAGGGAATTTTTCTTCGATAAATTTTACAGCGTTGGCTTTTACTTCAGACTTTGCTGTCTTACGAGTCATTTTTTCGGGGATGGTGAGAGCTTTGTCGAGGTCAGCAGAAAAAGTCTCAGAAACGAGAGTAATAACTTCTTCGTCTTTAACAGGCTCAACTACTTCGATTTTAGGACGTCCTACTTTGTTTCTAAGTTTGTCCTGAAGATCAAACATAGGTCCGAGCTGTTCATGACCCCATTCCAGAGCTTCAGCAATTGTGCTTTCAGCGAGGAACTGTGAGCTGCCTTCAACCATGATTACTGCTTCGCGTGTAGCAGCAAAAACAAGATTCAGTTCGCTCTGTTCTGCAATTCCTTTATATGTAGGGTAGAGTACGAATTCATTATTAACCATACCTACACGTGCAGCGGCAACAGGGCCGTTGAAAGGCATATTAGAAATGTGCAGTGCTGCTGATGCACCGGTCATTGCCAGAACATCTGGGTTGGTGTCTGCATCAGCTGAAAGAACGGTTGCTATAACCTGAACTTCATCACAGAACGATTTAGGGAACATGGGGCGAATCGGACGGTCCATAAGACGGGAAACTAAAGTTTCGCGATCAGAAGGACGTCCAACTTCACGACGGAAGTAGCCTCCGGGAATGCGGCCTGCTGCATAAGTCTTTTCGAGATAGTTGCAGGTGAGGGGGAAGAAATCTCTTGGCTCGCTGGTGGGCATGGAAACGGCGGTAACATGGACAACGGTTCCGCCGGACTGAATCCAGACACTACCATTGGTCTGATTGGCCATACGTCCTGTTTCAAGTTTGATATCAAGATTACCGACCTGACCGAGTACTTCGGTTTTTTCAAAAGGTACTAACATTAAAAATCCTCATTAAAGTAAATCATTTTTTAATCAGGGAATCCGAAGCTACCCGAATTTTCCAGCCGGCTTAGGGAGGATTTCATCTGTAAGATAAACGCCTTCCTCAGCCAACTAAAAATTCATCATGGGAAATTGCGGATTCCGCCTGTCCTGTCTGCAATCAGATCAGGAATATATTTTAAATTTAGTTATTCAACTAAAATCAACTACCATCAATATGATGTAAAGTCATATGGAAATACAAGAGTATAAAAAATCAAAAAAAGGGGGAGGTAAAACCTCCCCCTGAAAAACTGCTTATTTGCGGAGACCAAGTCTTGCAATAAGATCACGGTAACGCTGAATGTCTTTAGACTTCAGGTACTTCAGGATATTTCTGCGCTGGCCGACCATTTTAAGCAGGCCTGTGCGGGAGTGAAAATCCTTTTTGTGGCTTTTGAAGTGGTCAGTCAGGTAAGTGATTCTTGCAGTAAGAAGTGCTACCTGTACTTCAGGGGAGCCGGTGTCACCGGGTTTGGTCGAGTACTCTTCAATAACTTTTGCCTTATCTTCAGCAGTCATAACCACAGCGCTATCCTCCTTCACGTCGATGCGTGAGTGTATGTTTGTGCTGGAACTGATGTTCCCGCAGGGAATCATCCCCACAAGCCGCGAAGAATAACCCAGAAGAGCCTCTCGTCAAATGACTTAGTCTCCATAAGGGCAAGTGCAGTACCGTCAGTTTCAAGGATCATAGCCCTTTCACCTTCGATAATGTCCTTTTGATCAGGACATACATCCTCAACTTTGATTCGAGCACCGTTCTTAATATTTGCAGCAAGGCTTTCTGAAACAGTAAACCTATGCCAGTGAGGAAGTGCATCCGCAATTGGAATGACACGAGCCTCAAATCCATCAGAATCGGCTAAAACTTCGTCGAGTTTATGTGCTTCACTAAGTCGGTAAGGCCGACTTTCTTCACGTCTAAGTGATTCCATTACTGCGCCACATCCGAGTCGCGACCCCAAGCTGTGGACCAGGGAGCGTATGTAGGTGCCGGCTGAGCACCCAACTCGGAAACGGGCCATTGGCAGACTCACTTCCAGCGGTTCAGCGTCAAAAATTTCAATGCTCTTGATTTTGACGGGGGTTTCCTCGCCTTTTCGAGCCAGCTCATAGAGGGGTTTGCCCTTGTGCTTAGCTGCGGAATATGCGGGAACCTCCTGACTAGTCAAGTCATTCCATGCAAAAATTTCACTTTCCACCATTTTTTCTGTAATTTCAGAAATGTCGCCGGTGAAAGTTTCTGTGCCTTGAATGTCGTAAGTATCTGTACTTCTACCTATACTCAGGCTTCCGGTGTATACTTTATCATGTCCTGTTAAATAAGGCCCTAGTTTTGTTGCCTGACCCAGCATGACAAGCAGAACTCCCTCAGCAAGAGGATCAAGTGTTCCTGCATGTCCAATTTTATATTGTTTAAATTCGCGCTTGATAGAATTCAGACAATCAGTTGATGTTGGTCCTGAAGGCTTATTCAGAACCAGTACGCCATGCTTTTGAAAAGGGCTTGTACGAGGCTTTCTTCCCACTTAAAATTCCTTTTATAGGCTGCGCTAACCACATTAAAAATATGCATTATTTTTTAACCAATCTAGAGTCTGGTCTGTTTGCATAAATATCAGGTAGATGCAGTAGTATATTGAAATATGTATGAACCGCAGTAAATATATAAAAAATTATTGTGTCTTTTGGAGTGTTATTTCTTTAACTGCTCACCAATGGCTTCAATTAATCTTTCACGTACGGTTTCAGGGTTGTTTTCAATAAGCCCGCCGCTGGCGTTTTTATGACCACCTCCGCCAAAGAGAGAAGCTATTGTCTGTACATTGTCTTTACTCTGTGAGCGTAAACTGAATTTATATCTGAGCGGGCTGTCTTCTCGGATGAGTATAGCTATACGGACACCACGAATTCGCAATATGAAGCTGACAAGACCTTCACAGTCAGGGCCGGATGCTTTTGTTTCGTCCAGCATTTCCTGTGAGATAAAAACCATGGCTGTCTGTCCGTCATGATGCAATTCAACTTTGCTTAACGCCAGTGTCCAAAGATCAATGCGAGTCATAGTCCATTGGTTGCGTATTTTAGGAACGTATTCGCTGAGCTGCAAACCATGTCTAAGTATATCAGCAATAATTTCTAGTGTCTCAGGCTTGGTGTTTCCATAAGTGAAAAAGCCGGTATCTGTTGCTATGGACAGATAGATGGACTCACCTAGTTTACCAGAAAGTGAAATTCCTAGCTCGCGAGCTATAAGGCTAATCATCTCGCCAACAGCAGGGCGGTTAATATCAACCCAGTTGACTGCAGCAAAATTAGAATTGCCCATATGATGGTCAATATTAATTGATTTTTCGGGGTCCATGGCATTCATGAGCGTTTCGCCCATGCGCGGGGCATCTCCGCAATCAAGAATAATGTACCATCCATCAAACCCTTTCGGGATTTCAGTCAATATAGGAGATGGGGTTTCAAACCAGTCCATAGATTTAGGTTTACCGGACTGGTTATATAGGCGGTAGCGTTTTCCCAAAGCTTCCATTATGAAGCCAAGTGCAGCCGTTGAACCTAGTGCATCCCCATCGGGATTAAAATGAGATGCAATCAGAAAGTCGTTTTCTTCCTTAAGAATCCGGCATATTTCTTTCAACTGAGTTTCCATATACCATCTCCTCAAGAAAATTATCGTGGGTAAATCTAAGTTCGGGAATCTGGCGGGTACGAATGCGTTTGCTGAGCTTGCTGCGAATGAACCCTTTAGCTTTTTCAAGTCCTGAAATTGCTGCATTTATTTTTTCTTTATCACCAGACATGGTAAAGAGCACTTCAGCAATTTGGTTGTCTTTATTCATCCTGACTCCGCTGATGGTAACCATTTCAAGACGTGGGTCCGCAATCTCTTCTATGAGCATTGTGGCAATTTCGCGCATGATCTGGTCGCCCATTTTTACAGAGCGGCGTGATGTGGATGTCTTCATTTTTTTATACCTCTAAAAAAACTTTCCTGACCAGTAATGATCAGGAACTGAAAATTTCGGTTTCGCAGTTAACTAATTCAGCTGGGGAGATAGCTTCAATCATCGCCAGAGCTTTTGATAATCTGCTTTCAACCTTACGAGTTTCATTTGCAACTGTCACTGCGGCAAGAACCAGCCTTTCATGTGAGTCCATAGCTTCAACCTCAGATACTGAGAGGTTGAATTTGTTTCGAAGCTTCTGCTTCAGGCTGAGTGATATTTTCCGTTTATCTTTAAGTGATCTGTTGCCATGTAATCTGAATTCGAGTGACAGTACGCCTATTATCATTTTTAAAAATTTAAAACAGGGGTGGAAATAAATCCACCCCTGATTATTTAATTATTATTCGAGAGTTCTTGCAATTTCGACTTCTTCAAAGGCTTCAATAAAGTCACCTTCTTTGAGGTCATTATATCTTTCAAGTCCGACACCGCATTCGTAGCTCTTGGCAACTTCTTTGGCGTCATCTTTGAAACGTTTAAGCGAGCTCAAGTTTCCTGTGTAGATAACGACACCGTCACGCAGCAGTCTGACTTTGGCATGTCTGGTCAGCTTTCCGTCTACAACCATACAACCTGCAATTGTTCCGACTTTTGGAACAGAGAATGTCTGGCGAACTTCAGCCTGTCCAAGGTAGTTCTCCTTAATATCCGGGGAGAGCATACCGCCCATTGCATCCTTAATTTCATTAACAAGCTTGTAGATGATATCGTAGAAGCGGATTTCTACTTCTTCACGTTCAGCAACTTCTTTAATTTTAACAGTAGGTCTTACGTTAAAACCGATAATGATTGCCTGCGATGCAGATGCGAGCAGAATATCTGATTCTGTGATTGCTCCTGCTCCTCCGTGGATAACATCAACCTTAATCTCTTCTGTTGCCAGTTTGGCAAGAGCTTCACCGATCGCTTCAAGTGAACCCTGTACGTCAGCTTTAAGCACAACGTTAAGAGTCTGAACTTCCTGATTCGGTTTAGAAGCAAGGAAGGATTCAAGGGTAACCTTGGATTTACCTGCCAGCTCACGTTCACGATGTTTCAGCTTACGTTCCTGAGCAATACGGCGTGCAATCTTATCATCAGCTACGCAGATAAACTCATCACCTGCTTCAGGTATTCCATCAAATCCCTGAATTTCAACAGGGAAAGCTGGGCCGGCTGTTTTAATCTTTTTACCGCGGTCATCAAACATAGCTCTGACTCGTCCGTGGTAGAGACCACAAACGAATGGATCGCCTTGATTGATGGTACCTTCCTGAATAAGGACGGTTCCGACAGGTCCGCGACCTTTATCAAGCTTAGCTTCGACAATATTACCGCGTGCTGATTTGTCCGGGTTGGCTTTAAGTTCAAGAACTTCAGCCTGTAACTGGACTACTTCAAGCAGTTCATCAAGTCCTGTTCTCTGCTTTGCGGAGACAGGAACAAACATTGTGTCTCCACCCCAGTCTTCAGGAACAAGATCGTAGTCTGCGAGTTCGCGCTGAACTCTTTCAGGGTTAGCGCCTTCTTTATCCATTTTGTTAACTGCAACAACAATGGGGACGCCAGCTGCTTTAGAGTGACTGATTGCTTCACGGGTTTGATCCATGACACCATCATCAGCCGCTACAACCAGAATAACAATATCTGTTACCTGAGCTCCACGCATACGCATTGTAGTAAATGCTTCATGACCTGGAGTATCAAGAAATACGATTTCACCACGGTCAGTAGTAACATGGTATGCACCAATGTGCTGGGTGATACCGCCTGCCTCACCATCGGTAACGGTACTGTGACGGATTGCATCAAGCAGTGATGTTTTACCATGGTCAACGTGTCCCATAATTGTAACAATGGGAGGACGTTTTTTGAGGTGTTTTTCTTCGTCAGCTTCACTTACAGGTACAAGAAGATCTGCTTCCGAGTAGGAAACGTTCTCTACTTCATATTCAAATTCAGCTGCGAGTAAAGTTGCTGTATCAAGGTCAAGTGACTGGTTGATGGTCGCCATGACTCCAAGGCCGAAAAGAGCCTTAATAAGTTCTTGAGCTTTAAGTCCCATCTGGTGAGCCATGTCAGAAAGTCTGATGGCTTCATTGAACTTAATTTTACGTTTAGCAGCCTTAAGCGGTTTCTGCTGTACTGGCTGCGGCTCAGGACGACCTCTGCCTTTCTTGCCTTTTTTCTTACGAAACTTGCTTTCGAGTTCTTTTTCCTGATCACTTTTTTTGTAATCTTTACCAAACTCTACAACACGTCTGTCTTTTTTAAATTTCTTTTTCTTGCTTTGATCATTGCTAGGATCCGGAGTACCTGGAATAGGTCTTCCGCCAGCAGCATCAGGTCTGCCTGCTCCAGCAGGTCCGCCAGGTCTACCTCCGGGACGTCCGCCGCCAGGTCTTCCGCCGGGACCGCCTGGGCGTCCGCCGCCAGGTCTACCGCCGGGACCGCCAGGACGTCCACCACCTGGTCTTGGACCAGGACGTTCCGGTGCACGTCTTTTGCCAGGACCTTCAGCTGCACGTTGTGCTGCTTCTAAGTTTGGATCCGGTCTAGAAATAATTTTAACTTTAGGCGCTTCAATTTCTTTTTTCTTTTTGCGCTTTTTCTTTTTAACTTCTGTATCTTTGGTTTTTACGTCTTTTTCTTCAGTCTTACGTTTTGGCTCTTTAACGCTTTTTTCTTCCGCCGGGGGAGCAGCAGGGGTTTCATCCGCGGGAGCTTTCTTTTCAACTGGCTCGGCAGAAGGGGGTGTTTCCGCTTTGGGAGCCGCTGCTGTGTCTTCTTTTACGGGGGCTTCTTCTACTGTCTTTTTATTCAGTTCTTCCGGTTTAATTACCTTAACAAGAGGTTTATCACTTTTTACCGGAGCTTTTTTCTTTGTTTTCTTTTTCTTTGCTGGTGCTTTTTCGTCCTGAGCTTCCACTTTCTCCGCAGCTGGAGTTGCTTTTTGTGGAGCTTCTTCTTTGTTTTCCTTTGTTTCTGGTGTAGAATCTTTAGATTCAGGCTGATTTTCCTGATCTTTGGCCTTTACGCTTTTACGACGCCGTACGATCACACCAGGCTGTACTTCACGTCTGACAACGTCACTTGAAGCACCTGAAAGTTCTTTGCGAATAGTCGCAGCATGCTCTTCGCTAATACCGGCAACAGTGCTTTTAGCCTGCACTCCCTGTTCCCGAAGTTTTTGAAGTATGTCTTTAGGATTGACCCCTAACTCGGTGGCCAATTCCTTCACTTTGATTTTTGAAGCCATATAATACTACCCCCTGAATTTCTTCTTCCGTGGCCGAAAAAATTTAAATCTTTCAAGGCATGTTTCGTTGCCGCAGACATAATATCCACGGCCTTGCATTACCTTTTTATCGTCCGGAATAAGTTCGTTATCGGAAGCCCCCTTGCCGCTAACGAACCTGAACAGTTCTTTCTTGGCAAAACGCTGCCTGCAAATCACACACGACCTTTCGGGTATGTGTTGCTTGCTGCTTTCTTTTCCGGTCAAATACAACTACCTTTATTTCTCTTCCGGATCATCTTCTCCGGATTCGCTTTCTTCATCTGCCATTTCGGCAGTTACTTCCTCGGCAGCTTCATCTGCATCGTCTGTTTCTTCTGATTTAACAGAATCTTCAGTTTCAACAGTTTCTTCTGCTTCTTCTTGATAAGTTTCAAATTCTTCTTCTATGTCACCAATTCCGAGCAGTTTAATTGCTGCTTTCATATCGGATACTTTAGAAGGAGTCATGCCGGAAATAGTAAGGAGAATCTCTTCAGAAGCCCCTGCAACCTGATTGACAGTTTCAAAACCGGCAGAGAGAAAATTGTCCAGTGGAATTTCAGCAACACTTGCAAGCTGGTCCATACCTTTACTTGCTGCATTCATTTCTCCGTAGCGGCTTTCAGTGAAAACATCAATTTTCCAGCCGAGAAGACGTGAAGCCAGTTTTACGTTCTGACCTTTACGGCCGATAGCGACTGTAAGCTGGTCATCAGGAACAACTACTTCAAGAGTTTTTTCGTCTTCATCAACAGCAATTCTAGTAATTACTGCTGGAGAAAGAGCATTCTGAGCGTACATGGCTATGTCCTGACTCCAAACAACTATATCGATACGCTCTCCACGAAGTTCTTGAACAATGTTTTGGATTCTAGAACCACGAATACCTACACATGCTCCGACTGGATCGACATCACGGTCTGTGGAGTTTACAGCAACTTTGGCACGAAGGCCTGGATCACGGGCAACGCCCATAATTTTTACAGTTGCATCGTCCACTTCAGGAACTTCTCTTTTAAAGAGAGCTGTCATGTAGTCTGGATGTGAGCGGGAAACGGTGACCTGGGGGCCACGTGCTTCTTTGAGAACGTCAATGATGAATGCTTGAACACGGTCACCACGTTTGTATCTTTCACGAGGGATTTGTTCATTTTTAGGCAGAACAGCTTCTGTGCGGCCAAGGTTTATAATCCATCCGGAACGGTCACGTCTTTGAATAATACCGCTCACAATTTCGTGCATGCGTGTTTTGTATTCATCAAAGATGATTTCCTGCTCAGCATCGCGCATACGCTGGATAATAACCTGTTTGGCGGATTGTGCTGCAATACGTCCGAGATCTTCAATGTTGACTTTGAAACCCATTTCATCGTCAATCTGGACATTGGGATCATGTGCTTGTGCTTCTTCGAGAGTTATTTCGCTGATCTCGTCTTCTACTTCAGCAGCAACAACCTTGAATTGGTAAACTTCGATTTCACCAGCATCTTCGTTGAAGTTGACCTCAATATCCATGGCATCACCGTATTTACGAGCCACAGAAGAACGCACCGCTTCTTCTAGAGTATCAATGAGAAGATCTCTATCAATCCCACGGTCTTTGCTGATCTGGTCAATCGCTTTTTTGAGTTCAGAACCCATATCTCTCCTCCGATTCGGCACAATTTACATGACACACAATCTGTGTCGGCAAGCCGAATGACTGCCTATTAATTTATTTAAACTCGTGAATGAGTTTTACTTTTTTAATTCTATCCCATTCAAATTTGAAGGGATCTTCCTGATCTTCAAGCTTAAGCTGGAGTCCTTCCTCATCTGTACCTTCAAGAAAACCTTTAAATTTCTTGCGGCCATCAATGGGAACTATAAGGGCTACATCCAGCTTTCTACCTATATAGCCGGAGAGTTGTTCCGGCTTGAAAAATTTTCTTTCAAGTCCTGGGGACGACACTTCTAAAATATATGCACTATCGATAATTTCTTCTACTTCGAGCATGAGTCCAACATCTCTGCTGACAGCAGCACACTGGTCAATACTGACGCCGTCAGCACTATCAATATAAATAATTACAGCAGGGCGATTGGCTGAAGTTACTTCAACACCCCAGAGCATGAGTCCCATGGATTCAATAGAAGGTTCCACGAACTCGCTGATTTTTATGGCAAGTGAGCCTTGTTCCACGTGTTAATCCCGTGTTCTTATCGCTTAGGCGAACAAAATAAAAAAAGTGGACCTGAAAAAGGCCCACCTCAGCATCTTACAACCCAACAAAAGGTTACAAATTGAGGCCTGATGTGGATGAAAGAGGTTTGCATGAAATGAATTTCAGTAAATATACATACCACTTGAAGATTTCTGCGATTCTTTCAGGAACGCTGAGGTACATCCGCACCGAGGACAGCAACTTAGGCGTAGCAAGGCTTAATGTCAAGTCTTTATACAATATTTTAATTACTGTGTAGTGGAGTGTCCACCTTATGCTGTCGTTTTATATATTTTATATATCATGTAACATTTATCATATGTAATAACTCTAGTGCAAACTCTTATTTGACTTTCAAAAATTGTAAAAGTAAATTTGACATGTTTTCAGTAGTTGTTATTATTAAGTGTAAGAAGTAAATTTAATATAGGGGTAAATCAATGCCTGTTTTGACTGATAATATAGTTGCCGGCCCTGCAGGGCATGTTCAAGCCGCTCCTGCTGCGACTTTTTCAGCTGGTCCTTCAGGTAGTACTGTGCCAGGTCCTGCTGGGCATGTTGAAATTTATCCAGCAACACAGGGCACAAGAAGCGTTGAGGCTACAACCGCATTTGAAGTGACAGATGCAACTCAGAGTTATATTGCTCCTAATGTAACACAGGGTATAGTTCCAGAAATCAGAGTAGGAGGAATTGTTTTTCATACGATCTGATAAATATTTTTCATAGTCTATTTAATCCCGGTTCAGCAGTGCTGAGCCGGGATTTTTTTATGGAAAATTAATTCAAGTATTAAAATCTATTAACTTGTTTTGTAGATGCTTGGGTTTTTAGGATTAGAAAATCAGGACTAATTCGAGAGTTATTTTGATGTGGAACTTGGCCTGCAGTTTGCAAAGAGAGGGTAGACCCAGATGTTGTGAACATCTTTTTCAGGAGAAATAGACATGCAATCAAGTGTTTTTAGTGCTTTATTCGGGGCGATGTCCAACGAGCATAGGATTGATATAAGCGCCAATAATTTGGCCAACGTCAATACTACAGGCTTTAAACGCGATAATTGTGCGTTTCAGGATACCTTTCAGAGGTTTGCTCATGATTATGTGGTGGATGCCAAACCTTTTATAAGGGACAAGGATATGTTTCCTGCCCCAAAAATTATGGCCCGCCCCAGACTTTCTGAGGAAGTCATCGATATGTCGCAAGGAGCTTTTCAAAAAACTGGCAACCCGCTTGATGTTGCTATACGGGGTGACGGTTTTTTAAAAGTTCAAAAAGACGGTGGTGAGTTTTTAACACGAAGCGGTGTTTTTTCTCTTTCTCCTGAAGGTGTGATCATTACCGAGCAAGGGTATCCCGTGATGGCTAATGGTGGTGAGGTTTCTGTGCCGCCTCGTTCAAATATAGTTATTGATGCTGAAGGTGTCATTACTGCCGACGGGCAGCAGATAGCTCAGCTTGATTTTGTACAGCCTGCTGATGCCCGATCCCTCAAAAAGGAAGGTGAGAACCTTTATACTATTGATGGCGGGGAAGAAGTTCCTGCAGAGGGTGAGCTTGTTCAGGGCTATATTGAAAAATCTAATGTTGAAGTCGTCAATGAAATGGTTGCGATGATCGAATGTCAGCGCAGCTTCGAAATGTATCAGAAAATGATTACCACCACCGACACGCTGGACCAGAAAGTCATTCAGCAGGTCGGCAAGGTAACTTAATTATAGGGGGATAAAGTTATGATGCGCTCACTTTGGACAGCAGCAACTGGTATGGTTGCTCAGCAGACACACATTAATGTTCTTTCGAATAACCTTGCTAACGTGAACACTCAGGGGTTCAAAAAAAGCAGAGTAGAATTTGAGGACCTTATGTATCAGACCATGAAAATTGCCGGCTCTGCCACAGAAGGTGGAAATAAGCTTCCTACCGGTATGCAAGTAGGTATGGGGGTTAAGGAAGTCAGTATTCATAAATTTTTTAGTCAGGGTTCTTTTGAAAGTACCGGTAACCCTCTTGATCTTGCTATTGAAGGTCAGGGATTCTTCCGGGTCGACCGTAATGGTGAGGAAGCATATACACGCGCCGGTGCGTTTAAACTTGATAACGAAGGACGTGTAGTCACCTCCAATGGTTACGCCCTTCAGCCTGAGTTTATTGTTCCACCCGAAGCTGTGAACGTTGTAGTTTCCGAAGATGGTCACTTCGCTGCTCTGGATAAAAACGGTATCGAGCTGGCAGCAGTTGATGTGCCTATTTATGACTTTATCAATGAACCCGGCCTTAATGCGGTCGGTAAGAATCTTTATGTTGAAACTGAAGCTTCCGGTGCTCCTGTTGAGGGAACTCCCGGTGATGATCGCTTCGGAACTCTCGCACAGGGTTATTTGGAAGGCTCAAACGTAGAGCTTGTCGACGAGATGGTAGGACTTATTGTCGGACAGAGAGCTTATGAGACTAATTCAAAGGCTATCACCACTTCTGACTCCATGTTGCAGACAGCAATTAATGTTAAGAGATAATAAGCTAAGTGGTTAGTACTTAGCGAATGATTTAATTCTTAGTGTTTGTGAATCGTAATTTAGGTAGCTGAGTTGGAATATTATTCAGCTCCATCGTTTTAAGACAGGATGGTTTGTTATGACTAAGGCAGTATTTATGAATGAAAATCGCAAAATTAAGGTTCTGTTTCTGGTTGCAGCTTTTGTCGTTGTTTTATGGGCATCTCCAGTCGCTGCATCCAAACAGGATACATCTTGGCGAATTAAAATCAAGTCTGCCGCAGTTGTAAATACTCCCAGAGTGACTCTGGGGGATATAGCTGAGTTTTATGGTGAACTCCCAGCTCAGACTAAAGCGAAATTGTCTGGTGTAGAATTATGGAATGCTCCTTCTGTAGGTCGCAAACCTGTTAGGGTTAATCGCAAAAAATTACGTGTTGCTCTCAAGCATTATCTTGGTGATCTTGTTTCCAATTGTATAATTCCATCTTCCTTGAGTATGCAGTCCGGTGGAAGAGTGATGTCTGAGGAAGATCTTAAAAGAGCAGTGGTCAAAGTCTTGACGCCTCAAGCCAAGCTAGGTGGTGGAGATTACAAATTTAGAGATTTCAGGTTGCCTGAGCATCTTTTTTTTAAGGATTCAATGGACGGACTCAGAGTAAAGATCCCCCGAGCTCTGACTCCCGGTTCAAATAGTTTTAGAATGGAAGTGGTTAGTATTGACGGACAGGTGCTCAGGCAGTTGTCCGGTTCTGTCTTTGTTGATGTTTGGAAACCTGTTCCCTGTCCTGTTCGCCCGCTGAACCGCAAAGAGCTGTTAACTCCCGATCTTATTACCTGGAAGAGTAAGAATATGGCACACCTTGGTGATCGTGTGTGGGATGGAAAGGGTGGTCCCTGGCGGATTAAAATCCCTATTGGAACAGGGCAGCCAATCATGAATACTTCTATTGAGCCTGCACCTGTAATCTCGCGTGGTGACAAGGTCACTCTTGTTTTTAAAAGTAAGCACTTGAAACTGACTGTTCCTGTTGAGTCTTTGGAAGATGGTGGGGTCGGTCAGAATATTACGGTACGCAATTTGCAAAGTAAGAGAAAGATCGTTGGAACAGTTATTAATGCACAGACCGTTCAGGTCAAGTAAGTATAAGCGGAGGAATAAAAAAATGAAAAAATCACTACTGGCAGTTTTGCTTGTTTCAGCCATATGCGCGGGGTGTTCTCCTGCCAAGAAGGCTCCGACACCAATGCCGGTGATGACTCCGCCTGCACAGTATAAGCCTGAGCCGATGAATAACCCTGGGTCGCTATTCGGCTCAACTGATTCTGAATATCTTTTTGATGACAACCGCGCGCGCCGAATAGGTGATATTGTAGTTGTCTCTGTTACTGAAAACAGTTCAGGCAAACATACATCCAATTCAAAGGCTGAGAAAGAAAATACAACAGGGCTAAGTGTAACAAATTTTTACGGCGGAGCGCTTGGTGCAGTCGATCCTTTTAATCTCAAGGGTAGTGCCGGCACAGATCCTTTGCTTAGCTCTTCCATGTCAAACAAGTTTAAGAGCACGGGCGAAGCCAAAAATGAGTCAAATCTTTCTGCTTCAGTTGCGTGTCGCATAGTTAGAATACTCCCCGGTAATGTAATGCAGATTGAAGGCGCTAGGCAGGTCCGCATAAATGATGAAACGCAGGTTCTTGTCGTTCGCGGGTTGCTTAGGCAGCGTGATATCGGACCCAGTAACACTGTTCAGTCCAGTTATCTGGCTGATGCTCATATAGAAGTCTACGGACGCGGTATTCTTGCCGATAAGCAGAGGCCAGGATGGTTATCCAGAATTATCGACAATGTATGGCCTTTCTAGCTCAGTTTTAATGATCAGGTATCTGCAAGTTTTTGTAAAAGAGTCATAGTTGATTAACGGAGGAAATGATGGAAATCGCTAACAGGATGAACAGTTATACAGCAGGGCTTGCGGCAGTCGTATTGCTTCTGTTCATCGTACTAATGCATGCACAGCCAGCTGAGGCTGTCAGGCTGAAAGATATCTCTTCTTTTAGCGGGGTGCGTGACAACGATCTAGTCGGATACGGTCTGGTTGTCGGTTTGTCAGGAACCGGTGACGGAACTAACTCTGCATTCACAATTACCTCTATGATCAACATGCTTGAAAAAATGGGTGTGCAGGTTGACCGTTCTTCTATCAAGCCTAAGAACGTCGCCGCTGTTATGGTCACTGCAAAAATGCCTGTTTCCGCCAGACCCGGTTCTCCATTGGATGTAACTATTTCATCTATAGGTGATTCAAAATCTCTTTTCGGCGGAGTGCTTCTTTTAACACCTCTTAAAGGTATAGACGGTAATGTTTATGCTTTGGCGCAGGGAGCTCTTACTGTCGGTGGTTTTTCTACATCAGGTGAGGCTGCTTCTGCTTCTAAGAACGTTGTTACTGTTGCCCGCATTCCTTCTGGTGCAACTATTGAAAGGTCAGTGCCTTTTGAATTTAACAGGCAGAGAAAGATTACAATTAATATGAGTATGTCTGATTTTGGAACTGCCATGCAGGTGGTTAAAAGAATTAACGGAGTTGTCGGTGGTTCTTTTGCCAATGCAGTAGACGCTTCAACAATTGATATTGCAATTCCAGAACAGTTTGTAGGTAACATGGTCCCGCTGATGGCGGCGCTTGAAGATCTTGAAATTTCACCCGACGTCAAGGCTAAGGTTGTTGTGGATGAAAAGACAGGAACCGTTGTCCTTGGACGTAACGTCCGTCTGACCAAAGTCGCTATTGCTCATGGTAATCTGCAGGTTGTTGTGGCTGAAGGGGCAGATGTAAGTCAGCCCGGTCCTTTTGCTCCTGAGGGGGCAGAAACGGTCTCCACACCTGAAACAGACCTTAATGTTCAAGAGGACAATAATAGGTTGATGCTTGTTGAAGGGGCTACTTTGCAGGAACTGGTTGACGGTCTAAATTCCATTGGCGCAACACCTCGCGATCTGATCTCAATTCTGAGAACTATGAAGGTTGCCGGAGCATTGCACGCAGAATTGGAGGTTATCTAAAATGATAGAATCCGCAATGAATACAGCTGTAACCACAGCTACTGTTGAAAGTAAGCAACTGGAAGGATTCAAGACTAAGCTCAATTCCTTAAACGATAGATTGGCTGGTGGTAAGGAACCAGATGCTAAGCTTCGTGATGCCTGCACAAAATTTGAGGCTGTTTTCATGGGTAAGATCTGGCAGCAGATGCGTAAGAATGTTCCTAAGTCTGGGTATCTGACCGGTCAGTATGAACAGCAGTATACAGCGATGTTTGATAAAGATTTTTCTGAGAAGCTGGCTGAAGGCGGCGGTATCGGGCTTAGTGATATGCTTTATCAGCAGCTTCGCTCTAAGCTGGATAACGCCAGTAAGGAAACGTTGCCCGGTACTGGGAATTCAACTGCATTGAAAACTCTTGATGAAGTGGACCGTAAGGGAACCCGTTCCGGAAAGAAAAGCATAAATAAAAATGTGGTCAGTGATAATGGTCTTCCCGGTATCCCCATACCTAAGCCGGGAATCTCTCTTGAAGATGAAGATTTTACTTTTGAACAGCGCGTAGAGCGAAAAGCTATGCGCGATAATGATCAAGTCACGACTGTCGCAAGTAAAAGTCAAAAAGCTGCAAAACCTATGAGTCGTACAGATGCTTTGGCCCAGATCGAAGTTCTGGCTCGTAAGATCGAAATGGAGCATGACAAAAAGGTTTACACACAAGGTGTTACAGCTGAAGAAATTGGCAAGAAACTTGCAGGGTTGTAGCTAAAGTATTATTAAGAAATCTTTAAAAATTATAAAAGTTCAATAAAATATGCTGTTAACGAATGGAGGAGATAGAAATGATTAAGCTTATACAGGAAAATCTTGACAGGCAGTCAAAGGCGGTCTTGTTGCTTTCTATGCTCCTTCAAGAAGAATTTTCCCTTCTCATGAACAAGGATCCTCATGGTGTTACCAGAGTTGAGCTGGTTATTCAGGAGCTTATGCGCCAGATATCAGCGGAACGCTTTTCACTGAGATCGTTCGTTCAAAAGTTTGACTCTTCAGCCCAGAGGATTAGCGAAATACTTCCTGCTATTGCTGACGAACACCGAGTTGTCATCGAAAAGACTTTGGCTAAAATTGACGAGAATGAGCAGAAGTGTGGAGTGCAGGCAACCAAAAACCATCAGCTTGCACATGCTTTGCTCGAACAATCTTCTTCCATGCTGGATTTTCTGCATCGCCAGATAACGCCGAAAGATCGTAATGTATATTCGGCACGAGGTCGGTATGCTTCATCAACTCCTGAAGCTACTTTAATTAACGGGAGACTGTAATGCCTGGTGTTAATTCCCTCTTAAATCTCGGAACAGGAGCTCTTTTTGCTTCTCAGTCGGCCATTCAGGTAACCGGTGGTAACATTTCGAATGTTAATACCCCAGGTTATTCTCGTCGTAATGTCCGTCTTGAAGAGGGGATCAGCATTAACTGGAAACCAGGCCAGATAGGTACTGGAGTCCGTGCAGCTGAAGTTTACCGTAATTTTGATCAGTTTGTTGAGAACAGTTACAATGATAAGGCATCCAGCCGTGAGCGCTGGGATTCTCTTTATAATACTTTGAGCAGTGTTGAGAGCCTGTTCAACGAGTCAAAGGGATACGGAATCAACTCCAGCCTGACTACATTTTTCAATGACTGGCAGGACCTGAGTCAGCGTCCTAATGATGCAGCTTCACGTCAGCAGCTTTTAAATGATACAAGAAATATGGTTAATTCTCTGCACAGTATGCAGAATGATCTTGTTCGTTACCAGCAGCAGGTTGAAGATTATATTAAACAGGATGTTGAACAGGCAAATGATATAATGAGCCGCATTGCTGATATTAATACTCAGATCAATGTGGAGCAGATTGACGGCCAGAACAATACCAACTCGCTTTATGATGAAAGAGCTACACTGATTCGTGATCTGTCTAAAATCATGGATACTAACGTTATTGATAACGGCCGTGGTGATATGACTATTACAACCTCAGCTGGACAGACTCTGGTTGATGGATCAAAGCATTTCAGCCTTTCATATGATGGCCCGCAGAGTCAGAATAACTTGACTCCAGGATCAAATTTTGACGGGCAGGTTTATTTTGATGGGTCCAGCGAGTTTGAATATACTGTCGAAGTTGCAACCCCGGGAACAGTTACATCCGGTGCCGGTGCAGCTCAGTTCAGGGTGTCTCTTGACGGTGGAACTACCTGGCTTAAGAACGACGACGGTTCTACCAAGCTTTTTTCTGCTCGCCCCGAAGATGGTGCTATTCAGGTTAATGATCTGAAGATTTGGTTCGGAACAGAATCCAGTTCCGGTACAGCTCCTACCCAGGCTTTCACTGTTGGTGATAAATTTAATATCACACCTAAAAGTGCTCTTTACTGGGTGCAAAATACTTCAACTAAAGAAAATATTACTCCTCAAATAAATTTTGCAGGGCAGGATAACACCCGTAGACTGACAGGTGGAACTCTGACTGGCCTTTTTTCCTTTCGTGATAACAATGTGGGCCGTTATAAGGAACGCATGGATGCTATGACGAAAGAATTAATATGGCAGACTAATAGAATTCATTCTCAGGGAGCAGGCCTCAAAGCTCATACATACATGGAAGGGACTTCTGCGGTAACGTCTGATGGGACCGCACTTGGTAGCGGTGCTTCAGGGCTTCCTTTTGCAGATAAGCTTCAAGCCGGGAACTCCATGATGTATTTTTATAATTCAACAACCGGGGCACTCGCATCTGCGGCTTCTTTCGGTCCAATCGATTTTAGTTCTATTAATCCTCCTGGTATTGAGAACTTTGACCCAGCACAACATTCTCTGGAGGATGTTGCTCAGGCTATCGATGATTCATTCGGAACTTATGTAGATGCTTCTATTGTGAACCATAAATTGCAGATCACAGCAAAAAGCGGTTATGAATTTCAGATGGGGACAGATACTTCCGGTCTTTATGCCGCACTTGGTCTGAATACATATTTCAGTGGTTCACAAACTTCAGATATTGAAATTAATGGTTCGGTTAACGGAGATGTTGATTTTGTAAATGCCGGTCATGTTAATGGAGCCGGGGAGGCTAACTCCGGTGATAATACCAGTGCTCTGAGTATTAAAGAAATGGGGCAGAAGGATATCAGTATTACAACTGCTTCTGATGGTACTACCTCGCAGACCTTGATCGAGTATTATGATTCTACAGTTGCAGCCGTCGGAGCCGATACCGGGACAGCTAAGTTTAATTATAATTTTCAAAACACACTGGCATCAGATTTAAATGAGAAACAGCAAGCTGTTTCAGGTGTCAATATTGATGAGGAAATGAGTAATTTGATAAAATATCAGCACTCATACACAGCAGCAGCAAAATTGATCACAACTGCCGACCAAATGCTTCAAGTTCTTCTTGGACTGAAGAACTAAGGTATCTTTTTGATGAAAGAAGGCTAAGGGAGAGGGTTATGAGAGTATCACAGCAAATGCTTTTCAACACCTATGTGTCAAACATGAACAGATCGCTTACTGATCTGGTGGACACTAATATTCAGGCACAGACTCAAAAGAAGGTGAACAAACCTTCTGACGACCCTGTGGGCATGGCTCGTATTCTTGATCACCGTGAAACCCTGGCAACTGTTAAGCAGTATCGTAATAATATTGATACGGCTAAGGGCTGGCTGAATCTTTCGGATACAACTCTGACTCAGGTTTCAACTATTGTTACCAGAGCTAAGGAATTGGCGGAGCAGGCTGCAACCGGTACAGTGACTGCTGAGAACCGGGAACAAATCAGTTACGAAGCGCGTCAGCTTTTTCAGCAACTTGTATCTCTTGCCAACACAGAGTATGAAGGCAAGAGTATTTATGCTGGGCATAAAGTTGACCAAAACGCTTTTGAAGAAAAATTGTGGATGACCACAAATGATCCGAATGTTTCATCAAGAAATTTCAACATTACTGGTAGTGCTGATAAAACCATAGTTGTTCAGTTTTTGGATTCCGGAAATGTCGGAGCTGTAGATCTGGACTATCGTTACTCCAAAGATGGAGGTAAAACTTTTACCACCAAGACTTTGGCTTCAGGAAGTACTACACTTGATTTTGATGGCGTAACGATGGAGCTTGAAAACGGAACCCCTGTTACTGCAAACTCAGCAACGGATACTAACGATTCTACCGGAACATGGATGTGGGTAAGGCCTACTGCACAATACATGGGTGATGATCAGGACGCCATTAATGTAACAGGAATGAACACGAATCTTGGTGGAGGATTGACTAAAGCTGAGGGTGTTTTTACAAGTGATGTGACTGTAAGGATCGATTCTGCAACAACTCTTCAGTCAAATATCAGTTACTCGTATAGCTTTGACGGTGGCGTTACATGGACTGGTGGTAATGTAAAAAGTGCAGATGGAGTTACTTCAAATGCAGTGCTTACCATCCCCGGTGGAACCCTGACAATTCATTCCAATGGTGGAGCTAATGCACTGGCTGCGGGATCTCAATTTATAGTACGACCTGATTCTGCCGCAATTAATTTTCAGATTCAGGAAAATGAGTATGTGCGAGTCAATGATGTAGGTAAGGATATTTTCGGGGGCGTTTATCAGGCTCCGGGAAGTTCAGGTGCAAGCGCAGTCTTTAATAATAATAGTCTGCTGATGGGAAGTAACGCAAAAGCGACTCAGAATTTATTTGAAACTATGGGCAATCTGGTTGGTTTTTTGGAGACGAATAACCAGAGCGGTGTTCAGGAGTGCATTGACAGTCTGAAGCTTTCCCAGACTCATGTGCTTACAAAGACTGCAGATGTTGGGGGTAGAGAAAATAGACTGTCTGTTGCAGACAATGTCCTTTCAAGTTTAGAACTGAATGAAGGTGATCGTATATCACATATTGAAGATGTTGATGTAGGTGAACTCATGACTAAACTTTCACAGCAGCAGATAGTATATGAGGCTGTTCTTAAAAGTTCTTCTATGATTATGAAGATGAATATTTTGAATTACGTATAGTAAAGTTTAAAATATACAGTAATGCTTGCCCGTTTGGGCTTTCATGCGCTAAGACATTCCCAGAGCTGAAAATATTCATCATAGTGGCGGGTATTTTCAAGTGAAGCTAAACAATCCAACAGGATTATTACACACAAGAAGATATGCTTATTCTGACCCGGAGACCGGGGGAAGCTCTATACCTGGATGACAATATAAAAATCACAGTACTGAGTGTGCAAGGCAGACAGGTTAAACTGGGCCTTGAAATACCTACTGAGACCACTGTTTACAGGGAAGAAGTCTACCTCAAGATTAAAGAACAGAACCGTTTGGCGCTTGAAAACAGACAGCAGGACCTTCTTGCTGCGACCGAATTATGGCAAAAGAAAGAAAAAAAATAATCAGAACCAGGATAGGGGAAAGAGAGATCACTGATGAAGGGATCGTCTATTTTTCCCGCGGGCTTATCGGCTTTGACGACAAAAGAGATTTTGCTCTCATCCAGATAAGTGAAACATCTCCTTTTCTGCTTCTGCAAAGTGTTGAAGACCCAACACTTGGTCTTGTCGTTGCGGACCCTTACAGCTTTATGGATGATTATGAAGTCCGTTTGAGTGAGGCTGAAAAGAGAATTTTACGAGTGGAGAATATTGGGCAGATCGCAGTGCTTGTTACTGTGACTATACCTCCGGGTAGACCTGACGAAACTACACTCAACCTTGGCGGGCCGATTGTAATCAATACTGCAGCCAAACGGGGGATGCAGATCCCGCAGGTTGATTCCAAGTATCCGTCACACTTTCGCCCGGCCAACGATGAATCCTCGTAGAGGTCGTTGCCGGGGTCTAAAGTGAAAAGTATTTTATACTTATATCGTTATAAATTTTGCCGGTGGAACCTTTTTGGGGTTTCACCGTTTTTTTTAACGTAGAAAGTCTACTTCATCACGCACAAGGTTCATAGCTGTCTTGCGGATATCCGGTTTGTACGTTCCTGAACGCACCTGTTCTCTCAGGTCTTTCACTTTTTGCTCTCTGACATCGGGGCTTTCTGTTGCCGTCTGGCGCGCTGTGCCTATGAGCCTGGCTTGTGATGACACGTTGACTACATCGCGTGAAGCAGCTGAACTTTGACTCTGTGGCTGTGTTTTTGCCGCAGCGTCCTTTACCCTGTTTTCAGAGTAAGCCTTGAGAGGTGTAGGGTTATATTGGTTAATTTTCATAATCCCCTCCGGGGTTACCAAGTTGACAATAGTGTTTGAGGTTGTACGGTTGTTTTAAAATCTTATGCCTTAATCCAGTCATTAAATCTGAATTCATCAGAGCATGGTCCGATCAACCTTGTCCAGAGTGATCTCCCAAAGTCTGTTCATTACCTGCGCCTTTTCAGTTGGCGGAAGGTCAATAACTCCTTCAGGGGTCTCTTTTAAAACCTGAACATCGCTTCCATCAAGAGGGTATTCGAAAAGAAATCTCTCTCCGAAATCAAGTTCCATCTGTTCTAATATATCGGACACTACCGGATTTTCATTACCCGCGATAATAAGATTTTCAATAATTTCTCGTGAAATCTTTTCAATCAGCTCACGTCTTCTGGCTTCACGCGAAATAGTAACCACGTCAGGCGATTCAGACCTGTTCAGAGCTCGTCTGAATCTGGCCAGTCGCTTGGCGCTGGTTAGCTGCTTTCCGTATGTTCGCAGCATATTTCTTATTTCAGCAGGGTTGTGAGCCACAGTACAAAATCCTCCTCATTACCTTTATCGGCACAATACAATATATTCTTTATGGCAAAACATAGAAAAAGATGTTTTTTTAATTCTTATATTTTCAGCATGTTAACGCAGTGTGGTTTAAGGTAACAAAAATTTTATGAAAATGTGTAGCTTAAAAAAAAGATTTAGCTTTTTTTAAGTCAGCAAATGGTTGAATCTTAGGCATCTTTCTAATAGGAGAGTATTCTATGTCTGAGAGTCAAGGTTCTGTACTTATAGTAACAAAGTCCGGTGGCGGTCCTGCTTCCAAGCTTGGTGATAAAATTGCCAGCTGGTTGAATGCGCGTGGGGTTGATTCAATTATTCTTGAGCACCCTTACCCTCCATCCCGTATAGATGTTTCCTCATTTCGAGAGAAGTGCATGCTTGTTCTCGTTTTAGGTGGAGACGGAACTTTTATCAGCACGGCTGGGGTTTTAATTGATTGGGAGATACCTGTGCTTGGTATTAACCACGGGCGTGTGGGGTTTCTTGCAGAGGTCGTGCCTGAAGAATGGGAAACAGCCCTTGAAAGATTTTTCAGCAATGAACTTGATATTTCAAGGCGTACTGCCTTTGAATATGAGGTTCAGCGTGGAAATGACGTTGTGGCACGTGGTATTGCCATTAATGACTTAGTCATTTCGCGCGGTGCAGTTGCCAGAATTATTTCTCTTGATATTGGTCAGAAAGGACAGTGGATTAAAAATTTACGGGCTGATGGAATGATTATCTCAACCCCTACCGGTTCTACTGCATATAATGTTTCAGCTGGGGGACCTCTCGTATCCCCCGAGTTTTCAGTTATGTGTGTAACTCCGGTCTGCCCGTTTCTAAATGGAATCAGGCCTATGGTTTTGCCTGCGGAGGATCCTCTGACCGTTGATATTGCAGACTCTTCTGGGGATGTATATCTTACTGAGGACGGGCGAGTTCCATGTCCTCTTGATAAAGGGGATCGGGTAATCATTAAGAAACATAAAACAGAGCTGATGCTGGCTCGTATCAACAGCAATACATTTTTCTATAAACTGAGAAGCAAAGGCTTTCTCTCGGAGTAAACACTTGTGAGTATTCTGCCTGATTTTACATCAATCAAGGATATCCGTTACGGAGAAGATCCTGCTTTTGATGCATGGCTTTTACATTTCATGACAGCTAACCACCTGGAAAACTTCATGGATCCTGTAAAAAATGCTTCTCCTGAACAATTGCGGTTTATGGTTGCTCTGGATGAAAATCAGGTTTTTGCTCCTTGTTCAGACTGGCAATTCAAACGGCTAGTTAACCCCGGACTGGAGTCTGATTTACTGAGAGTTTATGCATACGTATGGTTGAAGCTGGTTAAGCTTGTTAAAACCCATGTCTCTGATCGTTATCAGCGAAGGCTTATTCTAAATCTATGCAGACATAAATTTAAACATGCACTTGATTCGTCTATTCTGATTCCGTGGCGCCTTCTTAAGGGAATGATTACAATCTTTCTTTCACGTTCCGGACTTGATGATCCTTATCGTAATAGAAAAAGTGTCCTTTTCAGTCGTGGTAAAGCTTATGTAGAAAGTGATTTTTTCAAACGTGCTATTGAGTCCTGTCCGTATCCTGTTCCTGAATGTGAATGTCTGGAGGATATGCGCTTTGAATTGGATATGATTGAGCTTGAACGTATTTTTAGATTGGCAAGCCTTCCCGACCAGTGGAGTCATAATCTTTTTACCGGAAATTTTGAGCAGTATTCCAATATGTATTCACATGATGAAGTGGATTTTGGTCCGGTCAGAGATATTTTTCACGTGAATGCTACTGGGCTTAAAATTTTATATCTTCCGGATGAAACAGGCGGCCTTATGGCCGACCTTGTTTTGATCAAATCACTGATTCGGCAAGGGCACAGCGTTATTCTTTCTCTTCGCGAAGGGTTTTGTTTTGATGATCCTACCTTTTGGGATAAGGAATATGATCCGCTTCTGGCTGAAGCCCTTAAAGGGGCAATTTTTATTTCTGAAAATAGAATTTCTAAAAATGCTCTTCTGGCAAGTTTACGTGAAAATTCTCTTGTCGTTATCTCTGACGGTACACGGGAGCGATTGAATCTTGTTCGGTGTAGCGTAACTTTTGCAAGGGCTTGGAAGGAATCAGATCTCATTCTTGCAAAAGGATGGGGAAACAGACGTAGGCTTATCGGGAATACTCATTTGTTTACTCGCGATGTCATTTGTTTTTACCGTACACTGGATGGTAAATTCAAACTTGATTTCAAAGCGAAGTCCGAGAATGTAAGAAAATTCAGTGAGGCTGACATTACTGCCAAGTCTGATGAAATTATTGCTGAAATGCAGCAGGCCAGGTCTGATCGTAAAGCGGTTATGTTTTACAGTGCTGTTGTTGGGAGTATTCCGGGCCAGGTTGATACTGCAATTGAAGTACTCAATACTTTTGTCGGGCATCTTCGTGAACGGCTTGATGATACTTATATTATAAATCCGGCTGAGCACTTTGAAGAAGGTATGGATGCCGATGATCTCATGTTTATGTGGGAGAAAGTTCAGCGCAGCGGATTTATTTCCATCTGGAGATTTCAAACCTACGCTGATATTGAAAAGAGTTTTGAGCTGATGGGTAAAAAAGTTCCTCCTGTCTGGGCAGGGAAGGATGCCACGTACTCAACCGGATGTACCAAAGAAATGCATATAGCACAGGATGTCCAGTTGAAGCATCGTGAATTGCAGATCATCGGTCCCAGTGCCAATAAGTTTTTACGTCGTCGAGAATATGGTGTCGGACGGTTTAGCGACGTAGTGATCGAACCATAATTAATAATGAATAAGTATATTTCAATTTTCAAAATATTGACTGTTTTGCTGCTTCTGTCTGCTTTTTTGAGTGGGTGTGCGGCAAAGGTAAATACTTCTCCTAAAAGAAGAGTTGTCAGGTCTGATACAGGTACTAAGGTTTGGAAAAGTAAGCGCCCTGCTGGGAAGATTATTTCCGGCCCCGTCCGGTATGAAAGAATGACTCGGCAGTCTTCAGAGCTTGCTGCGCGTAGGCTTTCTGCCCGGTCGCAGGATATGAAATCATGGCGTGACCTCGGCCCCCATCTTCGTAAATCTATTGAGTATACCAGACGTAATCCTTCTGGTGGACTGGCTCTTAACCGTAATGAGCTTAGACTTACTTGGGGGCAGCTGCGTAAATCTCTTGAAGACCTAGAGCGGCTTCTGCCCCGGCTGGATAAAAATCCTGAACTGCTGGGTAGAAATTTTGTCTGGTATGAATTACTTTCAGGAGCTGAGATGACTGGGTATTATACACCTGTTATTGAGGCCAGTCTGACTAGGAAGGGACCGTATCAATACCCTGTCTACAGAGTTCCCCCAGATCTGCGTAAAGCCCGTCCAGGTCAGACTCATCCATGGTCTGAGCAATTACGTAAGGCTTATCGGGTTGAACATGGGAAGATTCTTCCATATTATTCCCGTCGAGAAATTGATATAGATAGAGTTCTGGCCGGAAGAGGTCTTGAAGTCGCATGGCTTAAGGATCCCGTGGACTTATTTTATATGCATGTGCAGGGTGGGGGAGTTTTAAGATTGCCTGACGGAAGGTTGCGTACTGCGGTATTTAGCGGTAGCAACGGGCTGTCGTTTAAAGGATTGGGAAGCATCCTTTATCGTAATAGCATTCTTAAAAAGAATGAACTTTCACGGGAGAAAATTAAAAGTTATCTGCTTAGTAATCCCGGTCATATGTGGAAACTTATGGCAGAGAATGAAAGTTATATCTTTTTTAAAATTACTCGCGGTCAACCTCTCGGCGCTATAGGGAAACCGTTGAAGGCCAAAGTCAGTTTAGCTTCAGATCCTCAACTTATTCCTTTGGGGGCAATTGTGTCTTTTCGTGCGGATATTTATCCTGCTAAAAACAGCCCAGCCCACAGGGTAAACGGTGTGGGGCTTGCTCAGGATACAGGAAAGGCTATCAGGGGAGCACGTCTTGACTATTATATAGGGACTGGTAACGAATTTAAGTACGGCGCGCATCATTTGAAAAATCAGATTCCTGTGTACCTGCTGATCAGCAGGTCGGCGTTAAGAAGATAAAAATCAGGCTATGCCTGTATCAATAAGAAATTGTAAGGAGCGGTATATATTATGGTTCAATTCGAAACAGTTATCGGGCTTGAAGTTCACGCCCAGCTTAAAACAAAGTCAAAAATATTTTGCGGGTGCTCCACTGAATTCGGGAAAGAACCCAATGAAAATGTTTGTGAAGTTTGTTCCGGTATGCCGGGCGTCCTTCCGGTTTTTAATGAAAAGGTAATGGAGTACGCAGCCAAAATGGGGCTGGCCACAAACTGTATCATCAATCAGAAATCTATTTTCGCCCGTAAAAATTATTTTTATCCGGATCTTCCCAAAGGGTATCAGATTTCTCAGTTTGATCTTCCTATTTGTGAACACGGCCATCTTGATATTGTTTTTGAAAATTCAGATGGAGAAAAGCAGGAAAAACGCATCGGTATCACCCGTATTCATATGGAAGAAGATGCAGGGAAGAATATTCACTCCGCAGCTGAAAATGCCAGCTTTGTTGATCTTAACCGCACCGGTGTTCCGCTTATTGAGATTGTAAGTGAACCTGATATGCGCAGCGCAGATGAAGCTGTTGCCTATCTTAAAGGGTTGCGGTCCATTTTGCTTTATCTGGGTATATGTGACGGAAACCTTGAAGAAGGTTCTTTCCGCTGTGATGCAAATATATCCGTGCGTCCCATGGGACAGAAAGAATTCGGTACACGAGCTGAGCTTAAGAATATCAATTCGTTCCGTAATATTCACAAAGCAATACGTTACGAAGTTGCCCGTCAAATTGATTTGATCGAAGATGGTGAAAAAATAATTCAGGAAACACGTCTGTACGATGCGGATAAAGGCACAACTCATTCCATGCGTGGTAAGGCTGATGCCCATGATTATCGTTACTATCCTGATCCTGATTTAGTTCCGGTTGTTATTTTTGATGATTTACTTGGAGAATGGCAGGCCTCCCTTCCAGAACTTCCGGCAGAGCGCAAAGGGCGCTTCATCGATGACATGGAACTTAGCGAAGAAGATGCTGAACTGATCAGTTCAGAGAAGGATGTTGCTGATTATTTCGAGGCTGTTCTTGATTACCATAACGAACCTAAAAAAGTTGTTAACTGGATCAAGGGTGATTTTTTAAGGGAAGTTAATCAGTCTGCTATGAATATTTCAGACTGTAAGTTTACTCCTGAAATGATGGCTAAGCTGGTTCAGCTGGTGGAAAAAGACACCATCAGTATTAAAATAGGTAAAGATATTTTTGCCGAGATCTTTGCGGATGGTCTTGATCCAGAGAAATACGTGAAAGACAAAGGTCTCGTTCAGATTTCCGACTCATCTTCTCTTGAGGCTGTGGTAGATAAAATTCTGGCCGAAAACCCTGATGAAGTTGAAGCGTTCAAGGGGGGTAAGAAAAAACTGATGAGTTTCTTTATGGGACAGATCATGAGAGAAACTAAAGGTAAGGCCAACCCCGGCATGGTCAGCAAAATGATTTCTGAGAAACTTTCATAAACAAGCGAGATTAAAAATGACCGAACATATACAGTTTTCTCCTGAAAAAGATGCTCTTGTACTTCTTGATCAACGCTATCTTCCAACTCGTGAAGACTGGTTTGATTGTAAAACAACCGATGATATTGTTGAAGCTTTAGTTGTTATGGTTGTGCGTGGTGCTCCTGCAATCGGGGTGACAGCTGCGTACGGTTGTTATCTTGCCGGGCGTGAGGTTGCTGGAAGCTCAGACTGGAAAACATATCTTGAGAAGAATCTTGATAAAATAGAAAATGCGCGTCCTACAGCAGTCAACTTGCGCTGGTCTGTCCGTGAAATGAAACGTGTATGGGCAGAATCAGGAGATATCACTCTCGATGAACTTTGTGATATCTGGCTGAAACGTGCTAAAGAAATTCATGTAGATGATATCCGTATGTGTGAGGATATTGGTAAATTTGGTGGCGCGCTTATGGATGATGGCGATACCATTATGACGCATTGTAATGCCGGAGCTCTTGCTACAGCAGGTTATGGTACAGCGCTTGGCGTTGTACGCGGTGCTGTTGATCAGGGAAAAAATGTTTCTGTTATAGCTAATGAAACACGTCCATTCCTTCAAGGTGCCCGCCTTACCGCTTATGAATTGCATCGTGACGGTATTCCTGTGAAGGTTGCATGTGACAATGCTTGTGCACTTCTCATGAAGAAAGGGTTGGTCCAGAAAGTTGTAGTTGGCGCAGATAGAGTTGCTGCCAACGGTGACGCTGTTAATAAAATCGGGACATATGGCGTAGCTCTACTGGCTCGTGAATTCGGTATTCCTTTTTATGTGGCAGCACCCGTATACACCATTGATCCAGAAACTCCCACTGGTGATGATGTGCCGATCGAAGACCGTACCCCCACAGAGGTAACGCATATTGGTGATCACAGGATTACGCCCGAAGGTGTGGAAGTTTTTAACTTTGCTTTCGACCCAACCCCTAATGAGCTTATTGCTGGAATTATTACTGAGAAAGGTGTTCTCAGACCTCCATACACGGAAGCTATCAAAAATCTTTTCAGTGAAGGCGTTATATAAATTAAGAGTCTTCCTGTCGGTTTATACTATTTTGAAAGAATCATGCTTCTTTTTTTATGTGACAGATGGAAGTATGCCTATTTTTAAGTAATGAGCATTTCGTGCTTTACAGATGTGTACGCATTGTGCAATACGGCTCTGTTGAGACAATGAAAAGGCGGGAAGCAGATGTCTTCCCGCTTTTTTTAATATATAGTGTTGCTACGCAGGCCGAACAGTTTGTTTTGCGTGCGACATTTTATTTTTCTGGAGGCTGGCTATGCTGCCAACTATCGCATTAGTAGGACGTCCTAACGTAGGTAAGTCCACATTATTTAATAGATTATTGAGAAAGAAACGGGCCCTTACACATGATATGCCCGGTATTACCCGTGACCGTATTTATGCGGAAGGTAACTTTAATGGCGTGCAGTATGCATTGATTGATACTGGTGGCCTTGTCATTGAAAGTGATAACGATTCCGAAGAATTCCAAGGTGATATTTTTGAGCAGGCCCGTGAAGCAATTGAAGAGGCTCATGCCCTTATTCTGGTCGTCGACGGCCGTGCTGGTATGACTCCTCTTGATGAACAGGTTGCTGCGTATATACGTCAAAGTAATAAGCCTATTTTGTTGCTGGTTAACAAAGTAGATGGCTCTGAGCTTGAGCCTCAGGCGCTTTCTGAGTTTCATTGCCTTGGCTTTGAAATTATGCCTGTATCAGCTGAACATGGGTACAATCTTTTGGAACTGCGTGAAAAAGTTGCTCAGCTAGCAGAAGATACCGGTTTAGAACAGGTTGAGAAGGAAGAAGAGAATAAAGGGCTTAAGATCGCTATGCTCGGCCGTCCTAATGCTGGAAAATCTTCAATGGTCAATGCTCTTACCGGTGAACATCGGGTAATAGTAAGTGAAATAGCCGGTACAACTCGCGACAGCGTTGATGTTACCTTTGAAAGTGGTGGGAAGTTATTTACTTTCGTAGATACTGCCGGTGTAAGGCGTAGGACCAATATCACCGATACTATTGAAAAGTTCAGTGTTATCAGAGCGCTTCGAAGCAGCTCTAAAGCAGATGTGACTGTTATGGTTGTTGATGCTATTAGCGGAATTACCAAGCAGGATAAACGGTTGCTTGACTATCTCATCAGGGAAGCTATTCCCTTTATTATCACAGTTAATAAGATTGATCTTGTTTCGCAGTCAGAACGTTCCGAATTGCGTGCTGGGTTTGAGAAGGCGCTCAGATTTGCAAACCATGTTCCTGTTGTCTACTGCTCTTGTATTAGTAAGTCAGGGCTGGGTGGTATTCTTCCTTTGGCTGTAAAGCTTAAGAAAGAATGTGCAATACGTGTTTCCACAGGAAAGCTTAATCGTATTATGAAAGATGTTATTGAAAAGCATCAGCCTCCTGTTGTTAAGCGCAGAAGGGCTAAATTCAAGTATCTGACTCAGGCTGACGAGGAACCTCCAACCTTTGTTTTCTTTATTAATGATGAAAAACTTATCAGACCAACTTATCATCGTTTTCTTGAAAATAAGCTTAGAAAGATTCTAAATGTGAAAATTGCACCCTTAAATATAGTCTTTCGCTCTACTTTTAGAAAAAAAGATGACATAGTTCATAAATAATTAAATAAATGTTGAAATAATGGTTGACATTCACACGTCGTAAATGTATTTCAACGCTTCCTGAGTGAGTGAAGCTTTCTGCAGCAACTTACTTAGAAAATACGGAGAGGTGGCCGAGCACGGCTGAAGGCGCTCGCCTGCTAAGCGAGTATAGGGCTTAAAACTCTATCCGGGGTTCAAATCCCCGCCTCTCCGCCACATGATAGTAAGAAGACAGTTGGTGTTCGCCAGCTGTCTTTTTTTATGTAAATAGGTTGATATTGATGTTGTTAATAACAGAGTTATGTAAGTCGGACTTGTAGTTATTACGTTGCAGATGTATACTCTCTGGAAGTAACAAGTATTGTTATATCGTTGACTTTGATTTATTTTCAAAAAATATATAATTGATTGCAAGTAACTGTGACTGAGTATAGTTATTGTTTCGAGTTGTGTGTATTATAGCTTATATAGTTTGTTAAAGTAAAATTAAGCGGCAACTGTTAAGGTTGTTTTTGGTGATAGATGTTAAATCTGGTTGGAGTTGTTATTGCCGATGACCATGCTTTGGTCAGGGAAGGGCTTAAAACTATTTTAAAGTCACAGTCGGGGATTAATGTCCTTGGTATGGCAGAAAATGGTGAAGAAGCTGTACGCTTATGTAAACGTCTTAATCCAGATATTGTTCTTATGGATCTTTCTATGCCCGTTAAGAGTGGTGTGCAGGCTATTCAAGAGCTTGCCGGGATTGGGAAAACAAAAATTTTAGCTCTTACAGCACACGGAGAAGCAGTACATGTTTTTTCAGCCCTTGATGCAGGAGCAAGTGGGTATGTGTTGAAAACATCATCAAGCGAAGAGTTGATGATGGCAATTCGTACAGTCATGGAAGGTAAAGTTTATCTAGCACCGGATATTTCTGGTGAGGTTGCCAAGGGTTTTCTTAAAAAGGAACGGGGCAGGGGATGTGATAAGCTTGATTTGTTGACTGCCCGTGAACGTGAAATTCTTAAGCATGTTCTTGCAGGGTATAAAAATAGGGAAATAGCTGATCTTCTTAATATCAGTGTTAAAACTGTTGAGAAGCATAGGTCCAATTTTATGAAAAAAATCGGATTGAAGTCTATTGCTGAAGTTAGAGCATACGGAGATGACTTGAATGAAAAGGGGATTTTTATCTAATTTTCGATTGGATTATCGTAGCTCAAGGTTTTTACTGCTCTAATTTCGCTTTTGATGACTGTTATAAAGTAAGTCCTGATTTAAAAGACAAATTTTTTAGTTTTTTTTTAAAAAAGTGTTGACAAAAGATCTAATTTCGGGAAAGTTCTGTTCTCACGTTTTGGAGAGGTGGCAGAGTCCGGTTGAACGCGGTAGTCTTGAAAACTATTGAGGGTGCGAGCCCTCCGGGGGTTCGAATCCCTCCCTCTCCGCCATATTTCATATTCACTTCATTTCAGGAAGTGCCTAAAGCCCTGCTAACGCAGGGCTTTTTTGTTTTCTAGGTTTCACGAGATTTCATGTGGTAGGTTGATACAGACCTTTTTATTGAGTAAGAGTTTGAGTAACCAGTTTTTTGGATAAAATGTTACTCAACTTTTAACGCATGGACTCTTAAATGCCTTTAACTATAAAACAAATTGAATCATCAAAGCCCAAGAAGAAGCTATACCGAATCTCCGACAACAACGGTCTTTGTTTAGAAATTATTCCTAACGGGTCTAAAAGGTGGCGGCTCCGCTATCAATTTAATCGCAAAGCAAAAATGCTCTCTTTAGGGTTGTATCCAGAAGTGAGCTTGAAAGAAGCACGAAATCGTGTTTTTGAGATGCGCCAGACACTAGCTAAAGGATTAGATCCATCCCGAGAGCGACAAGAGCAGAAAGCTAAGATAGACGGCAGTTATAGTTTTAAAGTTATTGCGGATAAATGGTTTGCGAAAAAATCATTAACTCTGGCAAACAAAAAAGACAGGCAGACCATATACGGCAGACTTGTGAATCATGTATTTCCTTTCATAGCCGATAAATCCATTTTTGAAATAACGAATAAAGATATAGTTGCGATCCTTGAGCGTTTGGAAGCCATGAATCTGCATGAGACAGCCAAGCGAGTTAATTTAACTTGCGTACATATTTTCAACTATGCTCGCGTATCAAATCCAGAATTGAGTAACCCTGCCAGCGATACTAAATCCTTACTCATTCCCGCATCCAAAAGGGTCAAGCATTTTCCTGTGATAACGAAACCTGCCGAGATTAAGAAACTTTTGCGGAAGATAAATAATTTCAAAGGTACTTTCAGTGTTGCACAGGCATTAAAATTTATTCCGTATACCTTTGTACGCTCTGGGGAATTACGCAGCGCCGAGTGGTCAGAAATTGATTGGGAAGCAAACGAGTGGCATATTCCAGCTCATAAAATGAAAGCTCCGAGACCTCACATTGTTCCACTCTCCACACAGGTCATAGACATATTAAAGAAAACCCATCTTGTAACAGGTCATAATAAGTATATTTTTCACAGCGATCGTAGCAAGAAAGGGATGTTAAGCGAGAATACCATAAATAAGGCCTTACGTGGTATGGGGTACGCAAAGGATGAAATGTGCTGTCACGGGTTCAGGACAACCGCGAGTACCCGTCTAAATGAGGAATTAAGGTACATGCCAGACGTCATAGAGCGTCAATTGGCTCACGGTGAGGCAAATAAGGTTCGGGACGCTTACAACCGTGCTGAGTACTTAGAGGAGCGCCATAAAATGATGCAGGAGTGGGCTGATTACTTGGATGGGCTGGCGGGGTAGGTGCCAGCCTTTACTTTTTAGTGCGTCTTCTGGGAATGGGGATTGTCGGGGCTTTAGGTTCATAGGCTTTCAATCCCGCGTCTCCTGTAAGAAGTTCTACCTCTCTACCCATTTCTGCATAGTATTCTGCAACGTCTTTAATTGTATGGTCTGCAATACCAATCTCTGAGCAACGATCAGGCCAATTTTGGGCTAGAGCTATAAGTTGTTCTCGGCCCCACAGAGGGGATTGATCCGTAAAAGCTGCCCACGGAGTTGTTTGTAGGGCTGCTTTTTCAATTATGGAAGACAACGCTTTGGCAAGCTCGTAGCAACCACCTACCGTTTGTGAAATATGGTTGCCGCATTCGATTAAGGTTGCCAGAGGAAGAATGAAGGTTGTTCCGTTTTGTTCTTCTTCTAAAATCTTCGCTTTGACTCGTTCTGTATCCCATTTATCATTGCTCGGTCCGCATGTGTCCATGTGGGGGATTTCCAAGTAAACGCATAAGATAGATGTATCAATGACAAGTACTTTGCGGGCCATACTAACGCCCCTCGTCTTGTAAAGCTTCTTGAATTTTTCCTTGAGTAACAAGTTCTCCAAGTGGCCCACTTGCTAGTAATTTAGGAAGCCGTTCTATATTTTCTAGTAAAGTTATTACGCTTTTGCCTTGCTGGTCTCTGTGAACGACTGAAACAAAAGGAATCCCCTTCGGTCCAAGGGTGTTAAGTAGGGCTGGATTATGTGTCACAGCGAGTACGTCTACTCCCCGCTTTGCACCGAGTTCTTTAAGTCCTTTGAGGAGCAATTCTGCTCGAGAAGGGTGTAGCCCGTTATCAAGCTCCTCAATGGCAATTAAACTACCTGACTCCATTGTCAGCACTGCAACCAGTATAGCGATAAATCGTAAAGTTCCATCTGACATACTGTTCGCATCAACAATACGCCCTTTGTCAGTCTTTCCCCACGATTCGGTGCAATACAGTTCGGCCTTGGCTTCGGTCCGGCCTATTGTTTCGGCCCAAACTTCGGTTATGTCCCCTTCTGGCAATTCAGTCACAAAATTTAGAAGTTGCGATTCAATTTTTTCTTTGTCTTCGTGATTAGCAAGAAATCCGGCAACGTTAGATCCGTTGTATGACAGGGAGTCAGATAAAGTCGTTGGAAGCCTCATTCGTTCTGGCATAGGCTTGAAAGGAAATAGGTTGCTCAGTTCATCTGCTATTTGTGTAATATTTTTAGCGTGTTTTAGGAAATCAGAGACAGATTCCAAAACGTATATAGGCCGCCCCAAAGTTACATCTTGACCAAAAAGAAGTGATTTACCTAGGGCTATATAAATATTTAAATCTTTCTTTTTTTCAATATCCATGAGGTATTCTTTTCCATTTACATCATACAATGATTCGGCGGTAAGTTTTACCTTGCTTTCTTCTGTTGCAACAGAAATAGAGTACTCGTAGTCATAGTCGTCAATCGAAAGTTGTAATTTTATGGTGAACTTTTCAGCTCCATGACGGATAGCCCCAGCACGTCCTCCCCGCAAAGGAGGCAGTTCCTCTGACCCCGCTAGGGCAGCATCAACACTAACGCCAGACGCAATTCTCCGTATAAATTCAAGGGCATCCAAAACATTTGATTTGCCGCTTGCATTTGTTCCAATTAGAACCGTAAGCGGATCTAAGTAGAGAGTTGCATCTGCAAAACTTTTCCAGTCAATAAGCCGTATTGAGGTGATCATTTCTTGCTCGCCTAGTTGAATATTGGGGTAGGCCCTTAAAATCTGTGTTACTTTTTCAGGTTGCTTAGTTACAATGAAAGTCATTCGATTACAATACTGTATAATATGCAAGGCCTTGAGGGCGGTGCAAAAAAGGGTACTGAAGAGCTTTCTACAAAACCCCCAACTTATACAGCACAATAACCACTCCAAACAAAACCCCAACCAGCGAAAAAAGAAATGTAATTCCGATGTTTATGTAGGTGTTTTTCCGAACCTCATTTTGCATATAGTTATAGACTTCGCATGCTTCCTCATGGGCTTTTCCGGCTTGCTTGTTGATTAGGTTGCATGTCGCTATACAGCGGCTTACGTCCCTTTCTAATAACTTCACGGCCTTAACGGGAAAATTCCTTGTTTCTTCGATTGTTTTTTCTACTGTCCGAGTTGATTCCTTGATTACTTTTTGAAATTCTTTCAAAAGCTTGATCAACTCCATGTTGCTCTCGATTTTGTGTTGCTCCTGCTGACTCAGCAACCCCAAGCGGGCTTCCATCATTGTGATTTCGTCTACTTCTGTAGTCTCTTCTTTCACAGTCGATAAATTCTTTATTTTTTTCATTTTGCTCATATAATCCTCTGTTTTGCAGTCCGTTCCAAGAGTAACCTTTACCTAGGGAACTGCCTTTCATGGTTATTCCATTCAGCGCAAAACTAATGCCTCTGATATTTCCATTTTTGGCCCGGTTGAGTCGAACTTCAATATTGTTTGCGCTTAGTATTTTTATAAATAAATTAAGGTTCTTGTATGCTTTTAAAGCTTCTTTTACCTTGTTTTGAAGTTGCATTCTGATAGGCAATTCTCCTGTGCGGAGAGCTTTTTCAACTTCATTTTTGGTTAATGCTTTGGAATTGACTTCTTTGCTGTTTGTAACAGCTTGCAGGTCGTATTCGTTCTCTAGTTGACGCATTAATTTTTCTTGCTTTCTAAAATCATTACTATCGCTTACAACATCTCCCTTCATGGTTACTCGGTTAACTACAATGTGAATATGTGGATGTTCTGTGTCTGTATGTTTCGTCGCAATATATTGGCAGTCGCTAAATCCCATTGCTTGTATGTATTTTTGCGTGACGTCACGCCATTCCTTGTCTGTTAGGCTTTCTTGCGGAGCCAGACTAATACTTGCATGGCAAACCACTTTTTTTAAATTGGGCCGCAAATTGCGAATAGCTCCAAATTCCTGCGCCAACTCTCTCGGCTCTTTTTCAGCCATATTGGTTGTTAAAATAGATGCACCGGCTTTCCCGAGGTCATAATCCAAAGCTCCGCGAAATCCTGTGCCTTTTACGAGTTTAGCTATCATTCTTCGCAGCCTTGTTTAGGCCTAGCAGGTCGCAGCGTAGTTTTGTGACAGCTTCGAGCGTTTCGTTGATTAGTTGCTCTGGGATCGCGTTTCTGTCTAAACGATAACTAAGCTGCAAAAGCTGATTAAGATTGCTCCCAAGCTTTGATAATTCGGCGTAAGCTTGTCTGTTTACGGCTGGGACAACTAAGCGGTTTATGTTCTTTTGTATGGATAGCTCTCGTAAGCATTGCGAAAGAGATAGATTTAACATTCGGGCTTTGCTGGCTAGCAGTGTCCGCTCTTTTAAATTCACACGGACGCCAATCACATATTGTCTGACATCCTCGCTTGGGAGAGTGGGACGACCTGTTTTTTTCTGATTGTTATTTTTCATCTTGTGATTTTGTTTTTTGTGCTTTGATTTCTTTCTTCCCCGCAGGGCAAGCGTTTAAGTGAAACGAAAACATGGCTTGCTCCTTACCTCTGACAATCCCGCACGACTATAATGTGTCAATTGCGACTGCCATCTATATTCTTCAGAGGACGCCGAAACGGAGTCAGGATTAAACTGTCCCGCGTCCTCCCTGCTAGGAGATGGTACTGTGGGACAAAGCTGCACTTTGCTTTAATTTCGTACGTGGCGGAGTTCTATTTCAGCTTCAATTGTTAATTTTATTTTTCTACCAGAGAACTTTATGCGAGGGGCTAGGGGGCAAATATTCTCTCATAATTTAGGAACGAATTTTATTGTCCCAGTGTCCCGAATCCCATAGAATTTAAAAGCGGGACTGGCAGTCAATTTTGCTCTCAACTCGTGGCTTCCAATTTCTTTTTTAGCCTGTGTACTGCGGATTTGGATTTACCCATTTCTTCAGCACAATCTCTAATACTCAGGCCTTCGGATAAAAGAGCTTTGAGTTCGTCTAATTCAGCATCTTCGATGTCTTTTATCTTCCAGTAAAAGGATTCTTTTTCGCTGCATAGGAGTGCTTCAAAGGGCTTCACATCTTCGCCAGAAATTCCACGAGCTTTGGTTAAGTGAACCTCAAACCTAGCACCCTCTGTCATTTTATATTGTTTCGGACGGCGCAGGCTGATTACTGTGTCCATGATATCTTCTCTGGCACTTGTGCCTCGTTGGTCGCCAGACTTACCAGCATGATGGATAAGTAGAACGGCAATTCCTCTGCGCCTTAAGTCCAGCAGCCACGATTGCATATTTTGCCATGACTGAGCTTCGTTTTCCTTACCTGTTCGGCATAGGGTGGCAATATTATCTAAAACCAAGAGAGAAATGTCTTTTAGCAGCGGGTCAAGGGCTTGTTGCCCTGCATAAGTAGATAGATCGGGCATGGGGCAGGGCTGAATGTCCGGAGTGACAAGGACAAGGTTGTTCGTGGCATTAGGAGGAACGTTATTTCCCATCGCAAGGTATGCTAACCGTTCCTACATAGCCCTTGCTGGCATTTCACCATCAACATATAAGACTCTGCTCTGATTGGATGCTCGCCATTCAAAAATTTCTCCTCCACCAGAAATAGCCAGAGCCATGCTTAACGCTGCAAAGGTTTTACCTATTCCACGAGGTGCATACATAATGACTAACCCTTGAGTCGGAATAACTGGTTTCAGTAGAAATCCTCGTTCTGGTAGGGGCATTTCTAAAAAATCTCCTAGTTTAATTGCACATAGCGCTTGCGATTTCTGTGCTTGAATATGTGTAGAGTAGGCCGCTTCAATCTGCGTTGAAACTTCTCCAAGTCCTTGACTTAAATGCAAGTCGTTAAAGTCTGATCCTTCAATATTTAAAAATGAAGGAGTTACTACGGATAAATTCGTGATGGTTAGACACGCTCCAGCATTCTTTTGACCAGCTTCATCCGCATCGGCACATATGATTATTGGGATTTGTGGATATTTTTTACGCAGGAATAAAGCGACAGCCTTTAAATTGTTGGCTGAGAAGGATACGTACGCTGTTTCTTTTGAGGCGAGATAGACGCTTGCAGCCGTGGCATAGCCTTCACATAGATAAATTACTTTTTCAGGGTTTTTGCCAAGGTAGAAGAATCCGCCATTGATTTTCCCGCCAGTTAGGAACCGCTTTTTACCGTCTGGAAAAATACGCTGTAAACTTTGTACGGACCCACTCTCTGAAAGAATAGGAATTATGAGTTCGCCATTTCGACCTTGGAAAAGGTTGTCCCCTATAGGCAGTTTTTTGCGCTGTAGGTATTCACTGTGTGTGCAAGGTACACAGCTTTGTAAGATGCTTGCAGCTCGGTCTTTCGCTTCTTCGTGACGTAGTTCGTGCTCTAGTCGCTGCTGTTTTCTGATGCCAGCTAACCGTTCCTGAGCTTTTGCTTGATTCGCAGGTGTGTCTGTGGCGTTTTTGGGGGAATATGAACCCTGATTTCCTGTTTCCCAATTACACCACCACAAAACGGCAGGATCGTTGTTATGGATTATGTAGGCTGCGTTCTTCTTATGAGGCTTGGTGTGTGTTGCTGTGCGGTGCAGCTGGCCGTCACGAATTAAATTTTCGTTTGAGATTCCATGCTCTTCTAATATCTGTTTGAATTCATTCAGGTAAGGCATTATTCATTACCCTCGGCAAAAGGATAAGAATTTCCGGTTTGAAGCTTCTCAACAAGTTCATAGATTTCAGCCGCATTCCAAGCGACGGTTCTCTCAGATAATTTTATTGATCGAGGATATCTGCCGCTCTCAACTCCGCGCAGCCATGTACTTCTGGCTACGGGTATGATTTTGAGAACATCCTTGAGACGTAGGAATCCTGCATGTGGATTTAAAAGAAGTTTTTTTTCATTACCTTTCATCAATTTTCTCCTGTGTTGTGTTTTTTGACATCAGGAGAAATCATACGTTTTCTTGTTAATCCAACAAGATACTAAATTTATTTTAGGACTTAAACTTTTTTAAGGGGTGTCCGGGCGTTCTTTCTGCTGGCTTTTAGCTGTTGTTCCGCCAAGTAGCTTCAAATCTTTTGGAAGATATTGCCATGCTTCTGTGGCTCTTTTTTCAATGAATTTTATTGAAGGGGTCTTTTTCATATAGTCGCTTACGTCTTTGATGAACATTTCTCTAGATACCGTAGGAACTCCGTAAATGAAGTACGAGCTAAAAAATTTCCGTGAGGCATGAATAAGTGCTTCTTTATGTGCTCTAACTGGTTCATTTACAGATTTTTCCCAAGTAAGAATCTTATCGAGAGCTATGTCGTAGTGATCTTTTAAGTCTTTATCTCTTTCCCATTTGGCAACTCTGCTCGGTTCAACTCGGCTGTTTTCCGAGTATGGAAGCGGAATAGCGATAGTTGATTGTTGTTTTCTAAGTTTATTTATAATTTCGGCTTCTGGCTTAGTCTGGATGTTTTTTTCCTTAAGGTCATACTGTAAAAGAATCAAAAACATCGTGGACAGCAGAAGGTAACGTCTCAAAAGGTTTTGTTCTCTAGGAAGTGCAGGTAGGCTATTTGCACAGGTGATTGGCTGGTTCCGTAGTACTCTATTTTGCTTAGCCCTTTTCTTTTTTATTCGGCTTCTTCCTTCCAAGAAAAATCCGGTTGGAAATATAGCGAGAATAGTGGCGAATCGGCAACAACGAGCTGCTAAATCTGTTTCTAGTGCTACCCCCATAATAAGCAATACTAACAACTTAAAAGTATCAGAATATTCCTTTTCCGTGAAAAGTGGTGTTTGTTCCATGTCTGCTCCTAATTGGTACGTGTGCGTAATTGAAATTTGGAATTATATGGGAGCAATTGATACCATATAAAACAAATTAATCCAATTAGGTTGATGTGTTACTGAATTGCGTCAGGGACGCTGAGGGACACTAAATGATGTTTTATGAAATAAAAAATAAATTTATTTTTTGAATAATTATTTTGATGTGGGCCGAAATTTTTCTATTTCGTTTGACTCGCTTTCATATTTTTTATGAAAATCTGAAAAACAAAGACTTGGCTTTCGTATTACAGTGTAATATATTGTAATACAAACGGAGGGCATGAAAATGATAAGCAAAGAACCGAAGAGTGAAGTCGTAACAATTCGTATGACTTCGGAAATGAAAGAGCGTTTTGAAAAGCTGGCTCAGGCAACGAATAGATCGAAGGCCTTTTTGTTTGGCGAAGCTATTTCCAGTTACCTTGATGTGAATGAGTGGCAGGTCAAAGCGATTCAGGAAGGGCTTGCTGAAGCTAGAAGTCCAGAGGCTAAGTGGACCTCTCAGGAAGATTTAGAGGCCAAGTATGCCGAGGATTAAATGGCTTGAACGGGCCGTTCAAGATTTAGATTCTATTTACGATTATATAAGCCAAGATGATCCAAAATCAGCTAAGAAAGTTGCTTCGGCTATTTTGAGTAATGTGAAAAAGTTAGAGCAACATCCGCAAATAGGACGAGCTGGCAGAGTTGCGGGAACTCGTGAACTGATAGTGCTTAAAGGGGCGTATCTTGTGGCATATTGTTGCAATGAAGATGTCGAAATTTTGAGGGTGCTGCGGCATAGTCAGGATTGGCGGGGTGTTTTGGAGTAGTCTTTCAAATTGGGTATAATGTGGTTTGCGTAGTATGTGGCTGGCGAGGGATATTTACTCCTTTCGACAGCCTTTCGTTTTTATTGCCATGTAATAAGTTTTAGATGCCCATCATGGCTTTTGCTGATGGACTTGGATTAAATTTCCTTGTAAGTGTCGATGTTATTTAATGTCCAACAAATGGCAAGAGTTATCGAAATGATTTTAAGCTAGTAATTATTATAGGAGCAAAAATGGGCAAGCATGTACGAAGTAACAAAGGAATAAAGAGGAGACTTAGAAATAGGAATAGGCAAAAATTAAAAATATCAGCAGGTTCTTGTGTTGATGATAAGATGATACCCTTCTTCACTCAATACCGCGGGGCGGAAGTCATAACAGCTTTGTCTGTTGTGCAGTTATGGCTCCCTAATATTTCAGCTATTTTTAAGCATCATTTAGCCGTTGCTGTCTTTAGCGCGATTCCTGAAGTTAAATTTTCAGGAGTCAAGTCAATTGAAACATACCAAGATTTTAGGTGCTTTTGCGAGGCCTTGTTCGAATTATTGCTCTCCAATCCAATGTTAGAGGACTTTGTGCCGGATACAGATTGGGGAGAAATTAAAATGCCATCAGCAAATGGGACAATGAAAGTATTCTATGGTGGAAGTATAGAAAGAATTACGGATTTTATAGAGGCTTTTAAAATAGCCAATGCTGACAATGAAAAGGCTCTAAATGATGTTAATTTTGTATTAAGACTTCAGAACAGTGTATTGTCGTTGATTCCTAGGTCTTTCAATCCTGTTCCAGAGAGAATTGATTGTGGTCATTTGGAAACACCTTCAGAATCCTTTTGGAGCACTTGTTGTGGTGCTCTACAAGAAATATCTGAATCCATTGCTTTAGGAAAATTAGGAAATGTAAGTAAGGGGCTTGTGCTAGAGTTGGGTCAAGTCGACAAGCTCAAGTCAATTGATGAATTAGGCGATAAAATTATGAGTGGGCAAGCCAATCCGGCTGTAGCTATAAAGATTGATGACAAGTATTATCCTATTTTATTGAGAGATTCTGTAGATGCCGTGATTTGCTATTGGAATAGAGTAAATGTTTCTACTAAAAGCAAGGTTAATATTAGTAGTTCAATTTCTAAATATTTATATTCCTCTTTTCCGCAGGTTTTATCTGGGCCATATTTTTTGTTTAATGATAATATGAAGGTAGAAACTCCAATATCAACAATAATCAAATCTGATTCAAATATATATTTTATTATTCCTATTTCTAGGGATCAAGTGGGTCATATTAATCTTTTGGATAGCAAGATAAATAGCGTTTTAAGTGTTGGAGAGCGGTGGGGGATAAAAAATTTGCGCGATGATAATCCTATAATGTTGTGTGATGCAGAAGGGAAGTGTGCAAGAGCGGATGTTGTAAAAAGAATTTATGTTTTAAGTGAAGTTTCAACCAATCTGGGAATGCTTCCGCTTCCGAGAACTTCAGCAAGAGTAATACCATTGCCTGATTTTATAACCATCACAGATTCAATTGAAAATATAAGTGAGTTGGATGCATTTTGGACATTTATTGATGAAAATGAAAATACGATTTTCCCCGGCATCGTTGGGCTTGTAGATAACTTTGCGGCTTTTCGAAGCTCGCATTCAGTTTTAGTTGATGGCGTCTTTGATGGGAAGGTGGTGCTCCCGCCGTTATTAGGGGGGGACTGGCGTTATGAAGAATTAAAAAAAAGATGGGAAAATGCTCCTGATAATTTTCCTGATAAGTACAATCGTTGGAGTGTTGCTAGTGGTTATGATGGAATTATCTGTCTTCAACCAAAAGTATTATCAAAAATAGCTTGGTCAACTAAAATTGCAAATTGTACAATTCATTTTGTTTTTGACTTTGCCTTAAACGATTTAGATTTGCATAATGGTAAGTTGCTTGAGTTCTTAATTGAGGTATTTGCTGATGCTCTTTCTCAACGGCGTGCGATGATTTCTTCTTTAGCTATTTTTAACTACAAACAATTGACGGTTAATTGTTTAGCGAATGGTTTCAATTTAGCCAGGAAGAATACATTTACTGATGAAATTAATGCGCTCTCATTATATTCATGGGGTAAGGTTGAGGTGTATGATGAAGATATTGTTTTTGTAGACCTGATATTAAATATAGATCAGATACAGAATGAAATATACGATGCAAAGGATTCATCCTTTCAGGCCAGTTTTACAAGTAATTTTGTTCAATATATTAATGGAAAAATTGGCAAAACTGTTGATGATAATTTGATTAAAGATATAGAAGAGAGTTCTTCATGGAGGTTAAGATGTGCTCTCGGTACTATGAAATTTGATTATGAAGTTCCAGAACTATTCAATTTGATAGAACCTGAACCTGTAGACTACAAGCTGGCTAGAAAAGAGTTAGCAAAAATTTATAATAAATTAGGTGTAAGTCCAGGTGAATATGAAGGATCAGAGGCAAAAAGTATAATAAGCTCTGCGCGTGACGAGTTTAGAAAAATAGTACATGAATTAATTTTAAATTATGAAGTTAAATCTATAGTTCTTTTAGCTACACTACAATGTAATATAGCATATTATAAAATGGATCTTGTTAAAGAAAAAGCTGCTCTGAGTCAAACTCATGTGACAAATTATGATGTGGCGAAAGAATTTGCTGATAAAAAAGAAGAGTATATTAAAATAGCTCGTAACTATCGATATCTTTTGGAGTACGCACTGAGCAGTAAAAGTCATGGTAAAATTGAAATGTTTGAGGATGATGCTAGATCTATAATTGGGTACATTGATTGGCTGTTGGTGTTGTATGAAGCCAGCGATATTTTGCATAATGATCTTGAGCAATGCAGCATTAGTATTAATCATGATTATGTTCCAGAGGTAGTTTATCCCCCAACATCCGTATACAATGGGAAAAGCTATTCTCGAGAATTGGCACAGTTGGAGATGGGAGTGGGAGTAACTAAATCTGATTTAGTTGAGTCTGCTGATGCTGAGTTTATGCAATCAATTGATGTGGCCTTTTTGTCAGATTTGAATTTTACATTCACTAATATGATTAAGGCAATGAGTCTTATAGCTAATTGGGCAGCTACAGCGGGGCTAGATAAGGATAAAATTGTATATAGTGGTGATAAGCTGGAGATTGTAACTATATTAAAAGATCATTTTTTAGATGTTTGTTCTGATGAACTACACGCTATTGTTGATTTTTTAACTTTAGATCCAAGCAAAATTCGTAAATTAGCTGGCCGAGATCAAGTTGAAGCCGATGTTCCTATTTGGGAACATAGTAAGCGGTTACATAGGTGTTCTATCAGGCCATTATCAAGTGTTGGAAATGGTTCCCTAGTTTGGGGAGTTGTTTCTGTATATAAAGCTTATATGATTTGGATAGGCAATATTAACAAAGGCTGTCTGCCCGGAAGTTTTGATTTTGAAGAAATAAATAAAATTGTAAGAGGGTATAAAAAGAGAACTGAGAAAAGGCTTGAATCTCAAGCTGAAAAGGTAGTCAGGCGGTCGACTCAATATTTGGAAAAGGGAGTTGATTTCCATAGTAGGTATCCTAAAGAAGGTTTTGCTGATGTCGGGGATTATGATGTTCTCTCTTATTGGCCTGATGCTAATATATGGTTAACCATAGAGTGTAAGTATAATAAAGCTCCTTTTTGTCTTAAAGATGCTAGACGTCTTAGGGATTATATTTATGCGGCGAAAAAAAATCATTTAGCGAAGATTGAAAAGCGTAGATCTTTTTTAGAAGAAAATATTGATTATTTGCGAGAGTTACTTGGTTGGCCTGTTGCAGTTAATCAGTCGCGACCTGAAATATATCAGCTGTATGTGACAGCAGATTTAATGCCGTTTATGCGTAACATGTCTCCTGAGGTACAAACAGAGTTTGTAAGGATTGATTGTCTTGATTCTTGGTTAAAGGACAAAGGGTTGTTAAAAGAAATTTAATTTTTTTCATAAATATGAGTAACTCCCTGAGTAACCACAAAAATATAGCCCTCTAAATTCCATTAAAACAAACTCTTACCATATCTATTCGAATCCCTCCCTCTCCGCCAGAATGTACATTAGGCCCTGACTGAAAAGTCAGGGCTATTTTTTCGTTTGCGCCATAATTAAAAATAAATTTTACAGCCTACGCATCACATAAGTGCATCCAATTCCTGGAGATGTTTTCCGCTTGGAAACAGTTTTTTGTATAGCTGTATATATTCTTTGGTCTTGTTAGGTTGTTCAAGCAAATGATAGCAGCGAATGACACCGAATAATGCGTTTTCGAAATACGTTGTTTCCCGATATTCATTGATGATTTTCTGGTAGGCTCTCAGCGCGCTGTTCACATCTTTGAAACGGTAAAAATACAATCCACCTATCTGGAGCAATATTTCTCCTTCCACTGCGTGGCGTCCTGTCATATCCTCAGCAATAAGAAGGGCTGTTTCAGCATCGTCAAGTTGGCCTGATTCAGCCAGATAGTGAGCGTAGTTGATTACCCAGCGGGCAAGGATTTCGTTTAGAAGAGTATGGTCTTTCAGTGATGAAGGAATTTCTACAGAGGTCAGGGCAGATAATGTGCTTCTGGCTTCGGCAAGTCCTGATGATTTTATGAACGAAGATGGAGGCAAGGCTTTTCGTCCTGCATAGCTGGCTGTCATGTTTCCGGCATCAAGTAGAACAGTGGTTTTGTTTGTTTTAATACCGACACCTCCCTCATCCAGAAAATAGAAGCCCATCTTGCCACTGTGTGTCAGTGTGATATCAGTTCCTCTGATACCGATAACGCCGGTTGGAGTTGCAATATATGACCCCGGTTGCTTTGTAAGAACGGCTCTTACTACTCCTCTGAAAAATGTGCCGATCAAATTCTTTTTTGATCCGTCCAACTCGTTGCCCAGCATAAACTCACTTTCTTCTGCAAAACTCATCGTGGAGCCGTCGATAAGACGAAGAACAGCCTTTCCGTCAGGTCCTGTACGTATGATATCGCCGTTCTCTATTTCTCCACCTATCTTTGCATGCTTGAATAATTTTTGTCCTGCAATACATCGTTCTACTGTTCCTGAAAGTTTTTCAATATGGGCTGTACTCGCAGATGATACAACTGGAAACCATATTACTAGCGCAAGGATAAAGCCTAGCTGTAGGATGCGTAGCATGAATATTTTCTCCATTGTATGTGTTGCGTTTTGGGTAATAGCGAGTAGTAGCCGATACGACTTTTACTTGCTTATAACAAGCTGCCTTAGAAATAGTTGAATTTAATTTATGATATCAATTTAGTATATATCTATCAAAATATTTGTATATAAAATACTTATTGGTAAATTATGCAGGTGACTTTGGGGGGATAAATTAGAAACCCGACTGAATTAGCCGGGTTTCATCTTTTGAGCGCGCATACTGCCTTTCTACGTTTTAATGTTTGCAATGACTCCAACGCCTGAATATTTGGCGCCGAGAACGCTTTTCTGGAAATCATAGTCGCTATTGTTTGATGAATTGAACTGATTGGAATTCATGTAGTCGAGAGTCTTGGTTACTACCTGAGCTCCGAACAACTGTTTATCTGTTGCGGCATTTACTGTTGCAGCCGCTGAAGTAATACCAGATACGTCCATAATAGTCCCCTCCGGTAGAAGGGTGATAAACGCGCTTATCAGTCGTATCGGAAGAAATATAGAATACTTTAGATATAAAATAATAAAAATTAATATTTATTTATATTGTGGACGGTTTTCTCATAAATAAAGGGTCAGTAACAGAAAATCCCCGGCCTGATACAGACCGGGGATTTTTCTAAATACTAAGTCAGGATTAGCTTTTTATCTTGTTCCAAAGTTCATTTAGCTCAGTTAATTCCATTTCAGAAACATCTTTGCCTTGTTCTTTGGCTAGATCTTCCATTTTTGAAAACCTATCCAGGAATTTATTATTTGTCTTATCCAAGGCACTGTTTGCCTTGATGCCTTTGCGGCGGCCTAGTTCAATTAATGCAAAAAGGTAATCTCCGAATTCTTCTTCGCTTGCATTATTGTCTTCGGCTTTTAAAGCTTTATCCCATTCCTGCCATTCGCTTTCGAGCTGTTTGATGCATTGTTCATCAGATTCAAATGTAAAACCACTGCGTGCTGCTTTAGCATTTATACGGTAGGCTTTAAGGAGGGGAGGCAAACCCTTGGGAAGGGAGTCAAATATCTTATCAGAGTCCTTCTTCTCACTGCGTTTAATTTTTTCCCAGTTGCGTAAAAGTTCTTCCTGATCTTCGACTTTGCAATCAGCAAAAACATGCGGATGCCTGCGAATCATCTTGGCTGAACTTGAGTCAATTGCTTCAGCAAGTGTAAATGAACCGCTTTTTTCATAGCGCTCAGCAATGAATAATAGCAGAAACATAACATCGCCAAGTTCTTCCATTGCTTCTTGCTTGTCATCAGCTCGGATAGCTTCAACCAGTTCAAATGCCTCTTCAATGACATAATCACACAAAGAGTTCGGGGTTTGCTTCATGTCCCATGGACATCCGTCGGGCCCTGTAAGTTGTGCTATTACATCCCGTAATTTTTCAAGTGATTTGTTACTCATTTAGATAATATCGCTTAATGGGGTTGAAAGTTCAGAGTGTTCGGGGAACATAGATTTTATGTCCAGTGAATCTAGTACGTTGTCGGGAGCAAAGCTGATAAAAAAGCTCGCTGTAGACATTACTTTCGGGGCTAGTTTTGATTTTGTGAGAAATTCTGAATTCGGCGTGAAGCTGTTTAATACAACAATAATAATACCGCCAATCATGACAGCTTCAGCTAATCCTAAAATTCCACCAAGTACCTGATCCGCCCAGCTTAACATCGTGACAGTCAATATCTTTTTGATAGTTGTCCCAACAAGATAAGCAACGAGTAAAGTTGCTATGATTATTGAGAGATAACTGAAAGCTTTGACTGTTCCAGGACCATCAAAAAAGTTCGCAAAATAAGGAGCTAAGTCCTGATGATATTTTGCTGCCAGATAAAAACCTAAGATCAAAGAGAAAACAGAAATTGCTTCACGTACTATTCCGCGGAGCAACCCTCTGAAGACGAGAGCTGCGGCAATAACTATCAATATGATATCTAGAGAATTAAGTGCTATTCCTGATGTTTCCATTGGCTGAGTTCCGGGTAAAATATTTGTGAAAAACAGAACAATGTCCGTATGTATAACCTAACCTCAATTGAAACTTACCTAAGGTTATCAGACGGCGAAAGAAAAGTGAATAATAGGAGTAACCCCAAAATAATTAAAAAATATTCAATACAAGTGAAAAATGAGGTTGTATCATTTCTTGATCTCGGTTAATTCTCAATTAATTTTGGGGGAACGAGTTATTGTCAGGAACTGGATGTTTTTCTGGCTGGAGGAATGCATGAATTTGATTGAGACTGAGTTTCCGGGACTTATGGTTATTGAGCCAAAAGTGTTTCGGGATGATAGGGGTTTTTTTCTGGAAAGCTTTAACAAGGAAGTCTTTGCAGAAAATGGATTACCTACTGATTTTGTACAGGATAACCATGCATACTCATCAGGGATAGGTGTTATTCGCGGACTGCATTTGCAGATGCCTCCTCATGCACAGGCAAAACTTGTCTGGGTAACCAGAGGGGCAGTCAATGATGTAGTTGTGGATCTTAGAAAAGGTTCACCGACTTATTTGAGATTGTTCAAAATTGAACTATCTGCGGAGAACTTTCGCAGACTGTTTATCCCTAAAGGTTTTGCTCATGGTTATGAAACCTTAACTGAAGAATGTGAGTTCATGTATAAGGTTGATTCCGGGTATGCCCCCGGTAGCGAAGACGGAGTCCGCTGGGATGACCCTGACCTCGCAATTGACTGGAATACAAGTAATCCTGTGCTTTCTGATAAAGACAGGGTTCTCCCTTCACTGGCTCAGTTTGAGTCCCCGTTCGATTTTTAAATTGATCTGCGTAAGATAAGTTCTAACTTGTTTCACGCACCCCGTTTGGCTGAATATAGGGTCTTTTTTGTGTTGGTGAGTTTGTGAAAAGTTTCATATTCTCTTGACATAGAAAGATTCTCTATTTTAAGAAATGGCGTTAATTGGTTGTTTATGTTTCACAAAACTTAAGGAGCAGTGGGGCGAGGTTATGGAGGAAAAAAGAACATCGAAGCAATGTGGAGGAGTTCTTCCTTTCTTCATCGGTGTCCTTGCGAGCCTGATCATCGGTTGGTGGGTTTTCCCGCAGGTTATTTATAGCCAGAAAACTCAGCCTGTTGATTTCAGTCACAAGGTTCACGTTGAAGGTGAGGGTATGGACTGTGAGTCATGTCACACGTTTATGGAAGATGGATCCTTTGCAGGTCTCCCTTCCAATGAGAAGTGTGCTGAATGTCATGAAGACATGCTCGGCGAAACAAAAGCTGAAGAAGTTTATGTGACTGAATACCTGCAGAAGGGCGTTGAAGTTCCTTGGCTGGTTTATCAGTATCAGCCGGACAACGTATACTTTTCACACATGGCGCACCAAGGCTTCGAGTGTACTGATTGCCATCCCGACGTAGGCAACAGCAACACGCTGCCGACGTATTACGAAAACAGAATAAGCGGTTACAGCAAGCAGACCATGAAGATGTGGCAGTGTGAACGCTGTCATGCGGAAGTTGGTACCAGCAACGCATGTTACGTCTGCCATAAGTAAGTGAGGGACTGCAATGGGTATTGATCGCAGAACTTTTATTCAATTGGTCACAGGTGGTGTGGTTGGTTCACTCTTCACCCCTGTAATTTGGAAATCTTTAGATGATGCATCTATCTGGTCTCAGAACTGGTCGTGGATTCCCAGACTGAAATACGGTGCAATCACAGAACAGGCTTCATTGTCTAAATTCGGAGCTTCACCTTGTGCGGAGATTGTAAAATCCGTTGGTGGCAGCCCTTATTTAACAAAAGGCAATGGAGAAAATGAAATGAGCAAGGGAGGCGTCGATCCTATCAGCGCAAGCGGACCCCAGCTCATGTACAGTCCTTCCCGTATAAATGGTCCAATGAAAAAGGTCGGGGATGGCAAGTACGAATCTATTTCTTGGGAAGATGCTGAAAAAATGCTTTCCGAGAAACTCGCAGCCGTGAAAGGGCAAAAAGGCAAACTCGCAGTTGTTTCCGGTGATAATACTGGAACCACAAGCGAAGTCCTCTCCGGTTTTGCAACTGAAATGGGAAGCAGTGACTGTTATCTCATGCCCAGTGAAGAGCAGGGCGCTGCCGTGGCATTAAGCAGTATGGGGGGCAAAGGTCAGATCGGTTATGATCTGGATAATGCTGACCTGGTATTGTTTGTAGGTGCTGACGCAATGGATTCATGGGGCCCGGTTGTTAGAAACCAGCGTGTTTACTCTGAAAGTCGTCCTACCGGCGGAGAAATTACAACTAAGTATTTCTATGCAGGATCTTTCCTTAACAACACAGCTGCAGCAAGTGATAAGTGGATTCCGATAGTTCCCGGAACAGGCGCAATATTCTGTCTCGGACTTGCTTTTCATCTGCTTAAATCAGGTGCCTCAGCTTCAGTTTCTGACTTTGATGACTTCAAGACTCTGGTAATGTCCAGATTCACTCCTGATAAGGTAGAAAAAGCAATTGGTGTTACCGGCGCAGATATGGCCGCTATTGCCAAACAGCTTAGCTCTGCTTCCGCTCCTGTCGTTGTCGCCGGGTCTGAATTCGGCGCAGGCGCAGGTGCAGCAGACGTGATTGCTGCTTCAGCTGTAAATATGCTGCTTGGGCGTATTAATGAAAAGGGGGGAATGAAGATTCTTCCTAATCTGCCTAAAGCGGTAGAATCTGCAATTGATCGTTCTGAACTGGCTGCTAAAGACTTTGCAGGGTATCTTGCAGGTATAGCTGCCGGAAAAGTAGCTACTCCTGATGTCATGATGGTTTATGCTGCGAATCCGGTTTACTCTCTGCCTCAGACCGAAGCTATGGCTTCTGCTCTGGCTAAGGTTCCTTTTCTGGTAAGTTTCAGCACTTTCATGGACGAAACAGCTTCAACAGCTGATTTGATTATGCCGAATCCCACCAGCTATGAGTGTTTTGAAGATGCGCAGACTCCTTACGGTGTCGGTGCTGCAATGCTCAGTGCATGTGCTCCTGTTACAGAGCCTATGTATAACAGCAAGGCAACAGTTGATGTTATTCTAAGTGTTGCCTCTGGTATGGGGATTGATCTTGGATACGAATCTGCTGAACTTCTTTTTCAGGCTAAAGCCGAAAAAGCAGGTGCAGATTGGGATTCTCTGATTGAAGGGGCTGCTTTTGTTTCTGATTCGACAGAATCCGGTTCTATTAAGTTTGCAGCATCTGTACTGTCTAAAGCTGTTTCAATGCCAAAAGGTGGGGAGATAGCTTTTGCCCCTTACTCCAAGCTTATTAATGGCTCCTCCACAATGGCTATTCCGCCATTGAACGTTGTACTGGTCAGCAAGAACGAGCTGTATGGCAAAGATCTTCTGGTTCAGGTCAATGCAAAGACTGCCAAGAAATTAGGCAAGTCTGAAGGAGCTAAGGTTAAGCTGTCCGGAGCAGGCGGAGAATGTGTCGCAAGAATCCATATTAACGAAGGCGTGATGAATGATGTCATTGCCGCTCCTCTTGGATTCGGTCACACCGCATGGGACGTATACTCAAGCGGTAAAGGCGATAACATCTCCAAAATTCTCACTGTCAGCACTGAATCCGGTACCGGCCTGTCCGTCTGGACCAGTTCTTTCGTGAGCATCGCTTAAATTCAGGGGATTCATTTTATGCAACATATAGAATTCGATACTAAATGGACCATGGTGGTCGATATCGACAAGTGCACAGGTTGCGGTGCTTGTATGGTATCCTGCCAGGCTGAAAATAATATAGCTCCCATGGAACAGGGGTCCAATAAACTCAAGACCCTTACCTGGCTGCTCGTATATGAATTAAACAATGGCAAGGACTTCCCTAATAGAGAAGTAGCCTATCTGCCCAGACCATGTATGCAATGCGGTCATCCGGCATGTGTTCCTGTCTGTCCTGTAGTAGCAACTACTAAGGACGAAGAAGGCGGAATCGTCAGCCAGATCTACCCCCGTTGTATCGGTTGCAGGTATTGTATGGCTGCATGTCCTTACCATGCTCGCTACTTTGGATGGTTGGACCCTGTATGGCCGGGTGGAATGGACAAAGCGTTGTCTCCAACAACTTCAACACGTCCGCGTGGTGTTGTTGAGAAATGCAACTTCTGTCATTCCAGACTCTTGAACGCTCGCGAGCGTGCACGTAACGAAGGTATGGATCCTAACAAACTTCCTGATGGCTGGTACAAACCAGCTTGTCTCGAAGGCTGCCCCACTGGCGCAATCTCTTTCGGTGATTCAAAGAATCCTGAGCACAAAGTTCATGAGCTGATCAAAGATCCAAATGCTTTCCGTATCTTGGAGTCGATTGGCATGGAACCTCAGGTTTACTACATCAGCCGTCGTGACTGGGTTCGTGAGCAGAGTGATAACCACTTAGCTGAAGACAAGCACTAGGAGGGAGGTTAACAATGGATAGCAATCTCTTCCCCGAAGGCGTAACACGTTGCGGACTGCCTAAGTTCATGCTCTGGCTGACTTTGGTCTCCGCAGTCCTGCTCTGGGGCGTGTATGCTGCTGTACAGGTTTTTATGTACGGTATCGGCGTGACCGGCCTTGATAACTATTTCGGGTTCGGACTTTGGATTACTTTTGACCTTGCGGTTATTGCTCTTGGAGCCGGTGCCTTTTTTACTGGGTTCTTGAAATATATCCTTAAGATCGATCAACTTAAAAATATCGTTAACTTAGCAGTTATTCTCGGATTCCTGTGCTATTCCGGCGCCATGCTCATTCTGACCATGGACATCGGACAGCCTATCCGCGCATGGTTCGGTTACTGGCACCCTAATGTGCACTCCATGCTGACAGAAGTTATCTTCTGTATTACCTGCTATTGTACAGTTCTGATCATCGAATTTATTCCGCTGGTTTTAGAACAGAAGCAACTTAATAAAATTCCTTTTCTGCATCACTTTGCCCATCACCTTCATGTGAATATGGCTTTGTTCGCAGGTATCGGAACATTCCTGTCCACATTCCACCAGGGTTCTCTGGGTGGTATGTATGGTGTTATGTTCGGTCGTCCTTATGCTTACCGTGAAGGTTTCTTCATCTGGCCTTGGACATTCTTTCTCTTTGTTCTTTCTGCTGTAGGGTCCGGTCCTGTCTTTACAGTTCTGGTTTGTACTCTCATAGAAAAAATGACTGGCAAGAAATTGGTCGAATATAAAGTTAAAGCTTTAATGGGAAAAATTGCCGGTACTATGCTTTGTGTGTACATGTTCTTCAAGATCATTGACACATGGGCCTGGGCTGTAGGTTACCTTCCTTCCGTAGGTCTTACTTTTGAACAGATGTTCCATGGTAATATCTATGGTCAGTGGTTGCTCTGGACTGAACTCGGACTTTGCGGAATTCTTCCCGCAATTATGCTGATTTCTCCGGCTATTAAAAACAACCCGTCATTGCTTTACACTGCTGCAATTCTGGACTGTATCGGCATATCCATTAACCGTTATGTCTTCACTGTTCAGACTATTGCTATCCCTGTTATGCCTTTTGATAGCTGGCAGATGTATGCTCCAAACTGGGCTGAATGGGCAACATCTCTGATGATTTGTGCATACGGCGTTCTCGTATTAAGTCTTTGTTACAGATATCTGCCTGTCTTCCCTCAGGAAGTTAAGCTGAATAAAAAGTAATAAACTGGCTTTATATTTGATGTTAAAAGGCTCTGTTCGTTAGAACAGGGCCTTTTCTTATATCTAGACATACATGCGGTAGGATGAAGAATCTTGTGGCGGGTATTTATAAAGCATTAAAAGTTGAACATGAAGAAATCACAAAAGTATGGGATTCTTCTGTTCGTGCAACGCACCATTTTATTTCAGAAGAATATCTTAACTATTTGAAGCCACTGATTAAAAATGAATACCTTTCCAGTGTTCAGCTTTTCACTTTAAAGGATGCGCAGGGTGTTGTTTTGGGATTTATTGGGGTCGATGAAGATAAAGTTGAGATGCTTTTTATTCATCCTGCAGCAATTGGAAAAGGGTATGGAAAGAAACTGCTTGAATTTGCTATAACCGAGCTAAAAATTAATAAAGTTGATGTTAATGAACAGAATATAGCCGCCATTTCTTTTTATGAACACATGGGCTTTAAGAGTATTGGTCGATCTCCAGTAGACGGATTAGGAAAACCATACCCAATCATCCATATGAAATTATAAAATGGATATGGAACGTAAAAGTAAAAGAGCCTCACTGAATGTCAGTGAGGCTCTTCTTGATTTTAGATATCAGTACATATTTTAGTATGGCAGAAACCATTTCATACCTTTAATTTTTGCTGGGATAGGCTGTTCTTTAGGAGTCACATTTGTTTTGTCCCAGCAGGCTCTTTCTTCTTCAATCCATGTGGGACGAGAAAGTCTGATTGAGTTACCTTGAGTTATAGAATCATCATCTCCATGAAAGTGCTGCAAGATAAGACTAATATTTCCTTCAGCGTCACTTAGTGACCATTTCCAGACCTTTAGTGTGCCAAATGGGTTACCTCGCCAGTCGTTAGGAGTACCGAATCTTTTTTCTAACTTTCCATAAATCTGGTTGAAAAAACTGGTGCTCTCATCTGCATATTTAAGCTTCATACGTAATATGATGTTTTTGCGTTTACATGCGCCTATGACAACATATCCACCTTTGTAACCTTCCATGTCTTTGATTTCAATACGTTTTAAATAATCTTCCTGCCATGCAGAGCTCGCTGAATCCATTTGGAGCAGCGAGTGAATAGTAGAAATATTGTTACCTATAGTGATTCCAGCGATGGATTCAGGAGCATTCTGAGCTGCAGAAGAAATTTGTGCCAGAAGTGTCACTGTCAGAATTGTACTTATTAAAATTAATCTTTTCATCAAAATATTCCTATTCATAATTAATGATCTGCCTTAAATAAGTGTCAGCCCAATTCCTGCATTACATCCAGAGCAATTATTGTTATAATTGGCGATGAGTCTCTCCTCCCAGCTACCAATCATCTCAACTGCAGCTTTTAGAAATTTATTACTTATTTCAGGATATTGCTCTTGAGCTTTTGTAAATTTACCACTGGTAAGTCTTATGCATACACAATCCGAATGAGCTTTCAATGTAAAAAGTCGTTTAGAGTTACCTATCAATGAAAGAGCTCCTACGAAGTCTCCATTTTTGTAGCTATGAATTTTAACATTTTTAGATTCAAGATAGGCTTCCATATCACCACTAAGTAAATAATAAGCTGATTTGTCTACATCACCTGTATTGAATACCGTATCTCCTGCACTGAACTTGTCACGCACACAAAGGTAAGCGATAAGTTTTTGAGCTTCAAGATTCAGTCCTGAAAAATAGGGTATCCCTCTTATAATCTCTAAATGTTCCTGATATTCACTTGTTTCTGCTGACATGACTAATGTGCTCCATGTACAAGTTCATAAAGAAGGCCTTTGCGGGCCATGAGTTCCTCATACGGTCCTATTTCCATAAGCTTACCTGCCTTCATCACAGCTACTTTATCGTAGTTCTTGATAGTGTCCAGTCTGTGAATAACTGAAATAAGGGTGGCTTTACCTTTCCATTTACTTTCCAGAAGTCCCTGAATACGGTTCTGTGATCTGTTATCCAGAGCAGAAGTTGCTTCATCCATGATCATTATTGGTGGATTTTTTAGGAATGTACGGGCAATTGCAAGTTTCTGGCACTGTCCACCTGAAAGTTTGTCTCCCTTGGTCCCCACTTGAAATTCCATTCCAAGCTCAACAACTGTTTCAAGAAGATCTTCTTCGATAAGCAGTTGTATCATGGACTGGTTAATAGCATCTTGAACTTTTGGGTGATCTGTTTTCGGTTTACCAAAAAGAATATTATCCAGAATTGTTTGTGAAGGAATAAATTCATTCATTTGGAAGAAGCTGAATGCTTCTGGTCTATCTGTAGTTATCTTAGTGTTGAATATCTTACGTCCATCCAGGATAAGGGCTTGTAAAATAGATGGCAGAGCAACAGTTTTATGTTTTCCTGGAACAAATCTGAGAGCAAGATGTAAAAGCATTTCGCGGTCTCTACCTTGAATTTCTTGTAAAGTTTGGCCCTCAATCCTTATTACAACCTGCTTATAGTCTTCAAATTCTTCACTGGGAATAGGACTTTGTTCAAAGAAAATCTCATCGGGGGGTAGATTACCCAGAATATCAACAGTCTGAGTTGCCAGTTCTTTTCCTAGACTAAGCAGTGGAGTTTCAAGCTGGGACTCCCTGAGATATTTAATAAAGTATTCATTGGTTACGAGTTCCCTGTCAGAAAATATTTTTTCATTTGCATGGCCAAAAGTTATATTTCCCGCAACAGTGGAGTAGTTCAGGTATTCTCCATCACGATAGAATTCCACATGTTCAGCAAGTTTATCGCCGTAGTCAGTGTGGAAATTTTTACGAACTCTTACCAGTCTTTCTGAAAGTTCAGCTTCTTTTTCTGTGTCGAGTAAAGTGTTCAGCCCAAAGCGCAGAACATCAATGAATATTCCTGCCTGTTGAATGCACTCAATCATATTATCACGACTTGGCATTTTATTTTCTGCATCCGGATCACCTTCAAGAACCGCGCTGCATGAATAAAGCAGATTTTCTTTTATGGTTCCAGAAAAGATAAATGGTGATTGTGCTACAATTCCTGTATTATGAACAATATCTGCTTTAGTCAGATCATCAACTTCATACCCGTCTATTTTTACAGAACCTCCTGTATATTTGTATAACTGCGAGATACATTGGGCGAGAGTGCTTTTACCACTACCTGAAAAACCTACGAGAGCCATCTGTTCGCCGGGTTTTAAATGCATATTAATTTGTTTAAGTAAACGTACCCCTCCTGAAACGGTGAAAGTCAGATTTTGAACTTCGATATCACCTTTAAGCTTAACAGGTGCTCGCCCTTCAGGTTCAAGTTCAAATTCAGGAGTGCAATCAAAATATTCCATTACCCTTTCATAGCGGACAGAAGCGTCATTATGAACTTGGTAAAAGTCCATAAGCTCTTTCCATGGGTCGTAAATTTTTTCGTACGCAGACAGAAATGCAACCAGTGCACCAAGATCAAAGCGTCCTTGGATTGCAAGGTAACCACCTACAAGGAAAAGCATTAAGGGGCCTAGGTTCTGGAAGAAACTATTAAGAACCTTAGTTCCCTGTTTATAGAGAATCCATGTGATTCTGATTTTGAATAGGCGGTCAACAAATGCACCGTATTTACGATTTTCAATACGATATGAGCCGTTTCCATGGATTTCATGGATACCGGAGATTGTTTCGTTAATATGGCTACTGAGATTTCTTGTAGTGTCGACTCTCTTTTTGTTTGCTGCGTTCGATTTTTTTTGAAGTTTTGGGACTAGATAAATAACAAAAGGATAGAGTGCTATGGAAATTGCCGCCATTGTTGCATTCAGGTAAAACATGTAGGTGGCAAATGCGATAAGCGTCAGTACATTGGTTACAGGGACGGCTACTGACTGCCCTACGTATTCCCCTGCGGGAGCTAGTTCTGTAATTAATGATGAAACAACCATTCCAGGATTAGCTTTTCTGAAATATCCAAGTGGAAGAGTTAATATATGGGCGTAAAGCTCTTTACGCATTTGAGCTAATGATTCCTGGCCTATATAAGTCTGGAGTACCGTAATCAGGTATTTAAGCAAACTTGCAGAAACAACAGAGGCGATGTAAAAGCCGCAATACATGAACAAAAGATCAACCTTGCGCATACTGATGGCTTGGTTAATAATCAATTTCTGCATTTCAAGCGGGACCAGTCTGATACCTACGGTAAATACAATAACAACCAACAGCATTAACTGTAGCTTTTTATTACTATTTTTTATCCAATAGGTCAGTGGGCGTTTAGTAATCATTAAAAACTCCTGTTCGTTCAAAAAATCCAGAAGATTATATTTTAAATTTTATTATTAAAAAATTTTTAAAAACTAACATTTTGTATAATTAATTACTATTATACTCATAATTGGTTTGCAGATGAATCAGTTTATCCATAATATAATATTTAAAAAAAATGTAAGCTTCAAAATTTCTTACCTTTTTGTTGACGTGGGGACAAGTGTTTTCTAGTTTGAAAGTGGTTAAACATTTATTTTTAGTCATATAGAGAAAATAGAAAATAGGGGATAGATTCTTGGGTAATACACCGGATCCGCAGATAGATAGCGGTACTATTTCTTCATTCTCACTTGAGTCAGAACTCTCTGAGTTAAAGGTTCTTGCCGAAAAGATTGAACTTTTTGGTGAGGAAAATGGAATACCGCCCAAGATTGTTTTTGAACTGAATCTTGTGCTGGATGAGCTCTTCACTAATTTGGTCAGCTATGGATGTCATGCCGACATGCATAGTTTCAATATTGAGCTATTTTTAAAGGATGAAGTGCTCTATATTGAGATTGAGGATGATGGCCGTAAATTTAATCCATTAGAGATGGCTGAGCCTGAGATTCAGTGTGATTGTACTGAACGCAGAATTGGTGGGTTGGGAATTCATTTTATGCGTAAAATGATGAATAAAATTGAATATTTTTGGGAAAATGGAAAGAATAAATTGAAGTTGACCAAAAATATCAGATAGTTTTATAATGATTCATTGAATACGAGTCTGCTCGTGGAATTAAAATTAAATTTCAAATAATTTTCAGGTAGAGGATTTTTTGTACGGGGAACTACTTGAGAACGGAGGATAATATGGGGCTGGAAGTAGGAGAAATTAAAAATGATGGTGTTATTACCTTTGAGCTGAAAGGACGTCTTGATTCTAATACATCAAATGATTTTGAAGAAAGACTGCTCAGTTCAATACAGGGGGGAGAAGATAAGATTATTCTTGATTTTGAAGGGCTTGAATATATTTCCAGTGCTGGACTGCGTGTATTGCTTAAGGCAGCGAGAGAATTGAAAGGCGGAGAAGGCAAACTCTTACTTTGTTCTCTAAAAGATTACATTCGTGAGGTTTTTGACCTTTCTGGATTTGTATCATTTTTACCTATCTATGCAACAAAAGATGAGTGTATAGCAGTCCTGTAGATATTTATATAATTAGGTCCAGACTTCTGGATTTTTGTTGTAGATAACTTCCTGTTCGTAGTTCTGCGGACAGGAAGTTTGTTTTTATTAAAAATATATTTTAACGACGTATGCACTGGAGGGTTGTGTATGAGCGGTTTATTTACATCACTGGCAGTTATGATGTCTCCTAGAGGGCTTGCAGCTATAGGCAATGGTGCAGGGAGCGGCGGAGTTGTTTTTTTAGGGCTTCTGGTTCTTGCGGCGTTTGCGGCTTTGTATACTGCAAAATCAATTGAAACTCTTTCAAACGGTAAAGTGAGAGCAAGTTCTTTTGATGTTTTGGCTTTGGGATTTTTGGATTCAAGCCGTCTTTTCACGCTGACTGTTCTAGCTGTTTCATGGCTGGGTATTGCCGGGTATGTAGTAAATGAGATTTTCTTTCTTTGGTTTCCTAATTTAGGAGCATCTTTTTTTCTTTTGGCATTGGCCGCAGCTGCGTGTATTTTCTCGGATGATGATGGAATGGAGATGTTCACCTTCTGTTTGACTTTGGGGTTTGCGGCTTTTGTTTATATTTCCATGATGGCGACTCAGCCAGCTAGTGATACTGTTGGTTATCCTACATCTATTCCACAAATATTTTCTCCGCTTGTTCCTGAATTATTTTTCAAGTCCGGTCCCTCAGGACTTCTGAATCTTTTGTTTCTGGCTGTATTTGTATTTTTAGGATTTGATTTACCGCTTGTTTTTGAAAAGAAAGCAAGACGGGCTACTGCCACAGTTCTTTTAGTTTTTGCAGGGGCTATTCTTTTTGTTTGGGGATCGTTGTTAATTGAATCTCCGTCTTCTATTGCAGAGATATCTATTCCTCATTTGAAAGTAGCCAAAGGAGTTATGGGTGAGTTGGGACGTGCGCTTATGGGAGGCACAATTGTTTTGGGAACAATTGCAGCTTTGGTTGCTTTTTTTCAAATTGCAGGAGAGCAGATCAAAGGAATTGTAGCACAGAAATATACTTCCTATGCACCACGAGTTGCTGCTTTGCTGCTGACAGTAATTATTTGTGTTTTATTGGCAACAGGGTGGGCTGGTGAGGATGGACTCGAGTCTTTTATTTCGGCAGGACTTTGTTTTTGGTTTGGGACCTACGCACTCATTGATATTTTGCATTTGATTGCAATCCGAAGATCTGGCGGCGGTTTGCTTACATCAATTTTCGCATTAATTGTATTTGTTATCCATTTCATTGCTGCCTCAGTTAGTGCATTGAACATAGAATTTGCGGCCCATTTTTATTATGCCATTCTCGGAATGGCCGTTGCGGGTCTTGTTTTTGGTTTTAGTTATTATAAAAAAGATGCACCCTTCCGAGTTGCTGCGCTTGAGAAAAAGGCTTTGGAGACTGCTGAAGATGATGCTGAGAATGGAGAACCAGCTAATGATGATGAATCCTTAAACATTGTAAGCTATGAATAATCAGTTTTCAGTCATTACTGCATTTGTATTATTTCAATTGTATTTATAATATCATGGATAGCTTTTATTTTACTTGTTCCCTTAATAGTTTTTGATATCATTAAGTCTGACTCTGTCATATTTTTCAGAGTCTGCAGGTATGAATAACCTAAGGAGAATATAAATGAATAATCGTTTCAGTATATTATTGCTGTTTACTGTAATTATATTTGTAGCAAGCATAGTTTTTTTACCTCGTTATTGCAGTGCACAGGATATTCCTCGTATCTCAATAGAGCAGGTAAAGCGTAAGCTTGGTACAGATAATTTTGTTATTATTGATTCACGTACAGGCTCTGATTGGAGCGGTAGTGAGTTTAAAATAAAGGGCGCCATCCGCGGTAAAATAGGACAGGAAAATGAATGGTCAAAAGGTATTCATAAGGATGCTGAAATAGTTGTTTATTGCGCTTGACCAAGTGAATACACAAGCTCCCGTGTGGCGCGTACTTTAAAGATTCTGGGGTTTAAGAATGTTAGTACCTTACTGGGGGGATGGCATCAGTGGAATAGAGCCAAATATCCTATAGTAGAAAAGTAACACATTAATATGATGAATAAAAAAAGGACGCTCAAGTGAGCGTCCTTTTTTTATTCAGGAATATCCATTTCTATTTTATTTAAGGTTCTGTATTTCCGTAACGAAGCCGAGCGAAAGCACTTGTTTATAAGCTTACGCTTTTCTTTAAGCGCCTCACGCTGTGCTGCAATCTGCGCTGCCTCATCTCCTTTCGGTTTATATTTATTTTTAATACCTCTAAAGGCAACTTTGATTTTTTTGCTTTGAAATTTTTCATCAAGTTCATTCATTATATCTGACTCTGTGGGAAATTTATCTTCAAAATTATTAACCCAAAAGTAAAGTTCAAAGTCCAGACCAAGGTTGCCGAATTTTTTAAAAAAGACATTTGGTGCCGGATCTTTAATGACGTTGGGATGTTTTTTAACTACTTTCATCATAATTTTTTTGGCCTTGTCGATTTTAGATCCCGGTACAAGTGATATAGGAATAGTCACTCTAATACGTGTATCCTGATAGTTGAGGTTGATAATTTCGCCTTTCAGAAAACTTGAATTAGGGATTATTACCATGCTGTTATCAAGAGATTTTATTGTCGTGTTGCGTATTGATACGTCAACAACTTCGCCTATAATTTTTTTGTGTTGCAGAGTATCTCCCTTTTTAATGGAGCCGCCAAACATAATGATTAACCCACTGACAAAATTACTGACAATATCTTTTAGTCCAAAGCCGATACCGATGGATAATCCACTGGCAATCCAGGTTAGAGCGGACATGGGAATGCCCATGAGATAAAATGATGAAAGCAGGAATATTACCCATACTATGTATGAACCTATTGTTGAAAAGGTATGGGCCAATGAACTTTCAATCTTTTGCCCGCCAATTGAAGTATTGTTCACCAATGATTTAAGCCAGAATAGGATAAGACGTGCAGCAAAGAATAAAATCAATATATAAAAAAGACTTTTAATAGAGATGTCTGCTCCGGCGATATGCACGTCCATATTCCTAAATACAAAACGCGCAAATGGAATTCCTCCTACATATGCTGTTGCCCACCCTATAAATAGAAATATTATTATTGAAACAGAGAGAGGATAGAAAAGCTGGATCATCTGATTATGATGGAGTGCCGCTTCACGAGATTCATTAAGGTTTTTAATTTCTTCATCATTTTGTTTATCTGCTTCTTGTTCCAGATTATTTGGATCAGGTAAATCTGTAACCAGAATGGTTTTCAAAGCTGTACAAATTTGTATAGTAATCAAAAAAAGGAACCAGATCTGAGTCAGGATCATGGCCTGTGTGCCGAATCCTAATAGCGTGACAGCCGCTCCGGTTCCTAGGATTATTTTGTTGGCATTGAAAGTGGATCGTGTGATTTGAAGTTTGTATCTGTGGCGGTTAAAATGCATGGAAGCAAGTCCGGCAATGCTAAGAAAAAACCATATTACACTGAGGCAATTCATGGGCATGGTCAGCATGTGCATTATGTCTCCGGCGGTCATAAGGCACCATAGGGTAAACATAGGGCTGCGTATAAGTCTGGTCGGTTGTTCTTTTTCACGGGCCCACAGAAAATTGCGGGCGCAAATAATTATTCCAAGGGTCATTAGCTCAGACCAGACTAGCCCTGTGATCTGGTTGGATGTAAAAAGAGTCATGAAGCGGGCAATAAACATACCTGCTCCGAGAGATATGAATATTAATCCTTTATTATAAAAAGAAATCTTGTGGTTAGCGAACATTTGTCGCTTCAAGAGGTGGGTTACCAGATTTCTTAATATCAGCCAGCAGATGCCTGCAATTAGCACCATGTATATTAAGAAATTACCCCAATGTACCCATACAATCAGAGGCTGGTAAAATCTTAAGTAACTGTTACTCCATTCTTCAAATGAGTAGGATATGTCTATCCAGTTGTGTGATAGTAAAGGTGAAGACCCCATTGTAAAGTAAAATGTTCTAATTGCTTGTGCGTAGTATTTTCGTGTTATCTTTAGTTCGTCAGCTATATTTGAATCAAGTGCATCAGCTTTTGCCAGCGACATATCTATGGATCTCTTAAGAGTTGCAGCATCATTCCGTATAGCAATAAAATGTTCTTTACTGGATGTGATCAGCTTTAAAAGTTTTTTGTCATAAATTTTGCTGTTGAAATGAATTTCTGAAAGCACTGCAAAGTCATCTTTAATTTTTTTTAATCTGTTTTTTTCAATGAGCAACTCATCTTTAGCTCTTTCAATATAGCCCGTTACATCGTCAAGCTGCATTAGAACCGTTCTATATGCCCATGGTGTCCTTTTAGCCAGACCACGTAGCAACTTAAGTTGATCAAGACGGTTATGTGCTTTTTGCATATGTTGATCAAATTTTTCAAGCATAACTGGGTAGCTTTGCTTTAATTTCTGAACAGCAAGTCCTTCTGCGCGTATTTCAGAATCAAGGCTTTGAATCATATTGAACCATGTCTTTGTCGCCGATTCCTGTTGTTCTGCAAAAGCAGAGCAACAAAGCAGTACTAATATAACAGTAGGCAGTGTGATTATTTTGAATGCGAATTTGCTCATGGTCTTCTCCAAAGCTTGACAAGGCAGGTATACTTCCGGTTATCTTAAAATATCTGCTGAATGCTTTCTGTTTGTTTTTTAAACAACCTGCTTCCTCGCAGTCTTGTCTGTGATTTTCATATCATTTAAAATTTTCGATTTATAGCAGAAAAGATAATATGCTTTTAATTCTGTTAACAGGATTAATGTATCTAATTTGCTAACATTATTTTTTAATCTCGTTAGATATATCATCTTGTACTAGATGTGCTTTGAAATATAAACATTTTTGATGACCCCGTTACCAGGGAGAGTTTGTGTCTAATATTTATTTAATAGGTCCAAGAGCTTGCGGTAAAACGACCGTTGCCAAAATCCTTTCCGAAAAATTGCAATTTAAATTTTATGACAGCGACGAAATTCTGATCAAAAAAGCAGGATGTCAAGTCTCTGAATATGTTGATAAATATGGTTGGGAAGGTTTTAGAGATTTAGAATGTGAAGTTTTAAAAGAATTAGTTGCTGAATCAGGTGCAGTTGTTTCATGTGGTGGTGGCATTGTTGTGCGTGAGGAGAATATAGCCGTTCTACGTAACGCTTATACCGTTTATCTCAAAACGAATGTTCAAGTTTTAGCTGAGCGCTTAAAATTAGATCCAAATCACGGACAGAGACCGTCCCTTACCGGTAAGCCTTTAGTAGAAGAGATTCAAGATATTCTTAATGATCGGGAGCCGCTTTATCGCGGATGTGCAAAGTTTATAGTCGATGGGGCCGGCAGCATTGATGATGTTTGTAAACAAATTTTAGATAATTATATATCCAGGTAACAGGAAGGTAAATAAAATGAGTGGTAATACATTTGGTCAGATTTTCAAAGTGACCACCTATGGAGAATCGCACGGACCCGGGCTTGGTGGAGTTATTGACGGCTGTCCCTCTGGAATAGAGTTAAGTGAAGAGATTCTTCAACTTGAACTTGATAGGCGTAAGCCCGGGCATGGAATTGCCGGTACTGCCCGTAAAGAGGCAGACCGTATAAAAATTATGTCTGGTGTCTTTGAAGGTAGAACAACTGGAACATCCATAGGTTTTCATATTGAAAACACTGACCAGCGTTCTAGAGATTATTCAAAAATAATGAATGTTTACCGTCCTGGACATGCTGATTTTACTTTTGATGCAAAGTATGGTTTCCGTGATTATCGCGGTGGCGGAAGGTCTTCTGGACGTGAGACTGTTTCACGTGTTGCAGCTGGAGCTGTGGCACAAGAATTTTTGCGTCAGCAGTCTATTTCGTGTCACGCCTATACACTGCGTATTGGTGGTATTGATGCTACTGTGAAATCTCCTGAAAAAGCTTACGACCAACCGTTTTTTTCTCCCGATCCGGAAGTAATCAGTTTGTGGGAAGAACGAGTAAAAGAAGTCCGTTCTCAGGGAGATACATTGGGTGGAGTGGTCGAAGTCTGTTTAAAAAATGTACCTGCAGGGCTTGGTGAGCCTGTTTTTGATAAACTGGATGCCCGCCTTGCATATGCTTTGATGTCAGTCGGAGCAGTCAAGGGTGTTGAAATAGGATCAGGATGTCAGGCAGCTGATTCTCTTGGAAGCCAGAATAATGATTTTATAGATGCTGCAGGTTTTTTATCTAATAATTCTGGTGGAATTCTCGGTGGAATTTCCAGCGGACAGGATATTGTGGTTCGTGCTTATGTTAAGCCTATACCGTCCATTAGCAAGCCACAAAAAACAGTTGACCGTGATAAGACTGAAACTGAAATCAAAATTGGTGGAAGGCATGATATCTGTGCCATACCACGAATAGTACCCGTATTAAAATCTATGGCCATGCTGACTGTAGCTGATTTTATTCTTTTACAGCGAAGGATGGGATAGAGGATAGAGTAGGGTTAGGTTATCTCTTTTGAACTTAAATAAAATCGGGTAGATTCTAAAATTTTAATTATTGTGTCTACCCGATTCCTTTTTTGAAATTGACTGCAGTCTTTCTTCTCGGCGAGATTAATATTTGTTACCTTGATAAGGAGTATCTTATTCAATCATTTACGGGTTATTTAATTTTTTTGAGCCGCACAGCCGTTCCGTAGCATGAATAAAATTTATCTCCTTCAGGGTGAAAGGATACAGATTCACGGTAACTTAGTATTGCATCGGCATTTGCGTCTATCGCCTGAGCTATAAGACCGTAGAAAGCGTTGTCGAAGTTATAGCTTCTGCAAACAATAAGACCAAAAGTTCCGGTAACTTCACGGTTGGGAACTACTTCGGTAGTGACAATTTTTATTTTGCCTGCGAGATAGATATTACGCGCCATTTCAAGGCGTTGATCTTTTTTTGCATCTTCCACAGACTTGCGTCCTTTGCGGCTTGGACTGCCGAACATGAGAGCCATATTTAATTCCTTTTTTACAGTCTTGCTTGATGCAGAATTTCTGCCTCATTTACGAAATAATTTCAACTTAATGAAGCTAAGTGTGAACATTAATTTTGATGTCAATATTTTAAAGAAATGTCTTTACTGTTTTTCTTTGGTCAATTTGTGAATTTCCAATGCCAGTTGATGGAGATTTTCATTAACAACTGCCAGATTCAACTCAGCCTGTTTTTTGTTATTTGATTTACATGCTTTTTCCAGATCAAACGCTGCGGAGGATAGTTCTGTTGCTGATATATTTGCTGCAGACCCTTTCAGAGTGTGTGCCTTATCACCGGCTTCCTTAAGCTTATCCTTTTTGAGTAGATCCTGAGTATCTGCTATAAAATCCCTGTTATATTTTTCAAAATTAATAAGAATACTGGTAAGTATATTAAAATCACCACCAATACGTTCCAACACTTCATTAATATTAATTGAATTCAGTTTTATAGAATTTCCTGGATCGGGCTTATTTTTGGGGATGGAATTGATAGCAGCATTGTGATCAGTTTTATTTTCTTTGATAAGAAAAGAACGGATGGTACTTATCATTTGTGCTTTATCAATTGGTTTTGGAATATAGTCATTCATTCCAGCTTTAAGGCATTTTTCTTTATCTCCGCGCATAGCATGGGCTGTCATGGCTATGATAGGCAGGTCTACTATGTCCATTTTGTTGCGAATTGTATCTGTTGCCTCGTAACCATCCATTTCAGGCATCTGGATATCCATGAGAATGATGTCGTAACTATTGTTTTTAATCATTTCTACTGCAATTTTACCGTTTGCAGCAGATTCAACGGTTAGTCCTGTTGCGATTAAAATATGTTCAGCAACTTGTTGATTGATAGGGTTGTCCTCAACTAGAAGAACTTTGAACCCTCGAAATTCTTTTTCAATCTCTTTGAATGGTTCATAGGTAAAATCCTTAGGGATATCATGACCGAATGTTCGCATTATTGTGTCAAAAAGAGATGCCTGTTTAATTGGTTTGGTCAGCAATCTGGTTATACCTGCTTTATGTGCCTTGCTGAGAGCTGCATCTACTTCTGTTGCGGTAATCATTAATATAGGTAGCTCTTCTTGAGAAAACATTTCGCGGATTTTTCTGCTTGCCTCATCTCCGTTCATTCCGGGGAGTTTTAAGTCTATAAGAACTAATCTAAATGGAGGTCCTTCTTTATTTTTTAATATTTCAATGCCTTCTTCAGCTGAATGTGCGGTTGTAGGCACAAATCCGAATCCTTTAAGATGCCGTGCTAGAACACTTCTTACAGCAAGATTATCGTCAATTATCAGAACAGGAGATTCCTGCAATTCTTCCGGTAGAAGATATTCTGATGCTGAAGTATTGGGCGCTAATTTAGGAGTTATAGTAAAGAAGAAGGTGCTGCCTTCCCCTGTTTTACTTCTTAACCAGATGCTTCCACCCATCAGGTTTACAATCCTTTTTGAAATAGTCAGCCCTAAACCTGTTCCACCATATTTTCTAGTAGTTGATCCATCTGCCTGTTTGAATGCTTCAAAAAGATGAGGTTGAATTTCCTCTGATATCCCTATTCCAGTATCTTTGATGGCAAAAATAATTTCAGACTTATTCTGGGTTAACATATCTGCTGAAACTGTGATTGTAATTTCACCTTTGTTCGTGAATTTAAAGGCATTTGCTGTGAGGTTAATAAGAACTTGTCTCAGCCTCAAGGGATCACAGATGATTCTTTTCGGGACATCAGGGCGAATATCAATGGCAAGCTCGGTTTGTGATGCAATCATTTGCTCGACAAATAAATCAGACGTATCATAGATGAGTTGATGCAGGTTTACGTTAACGTCTTCCAAAGTTAGTTTGCCAGCCTCCACTTTTGAAAAATCAAGGATATCATTTATCAATCGTAGCAATACATGACCTGAACTTACTATAATTTTTAAAAATTCACGCTGCTTTGCATTTAAGTCTGTAGAAAGAGTAAGGTCTGCCATGCCTATAATGGCATTCATAGGAGTTCTTATTTCATGGCTGACATTTGCCATGAACTGGCTTTTTGATCTTGATGCAGCTTCAGCTGCGTCTTTTGCACTTTCGAGTTCCTTATTAATTTGTTTTAATTCTTTGTAACTCTTTTCAAGATTTTTATTGCTTTGGTGTATTCTTTCTTGAAGCTGTCCACTATATTCTTTAAGTTTTTGGTCTTGTTCTTCAATTTGTTGAAGCATATTATTGAAGTTATCGAGAAGAGTTTTCATTTCTCCACGTGAATTAAATTTAACACGAGCGCTGTAATTTTTATCAACAGAAATTTGTTTTGCCGTTTGTGTAAGTTTGATAATAGGTGAAATTAGAATTCTGTGCATTGCAATGAACAGTGTAATCATTAGTAGTGCAACAAGGAGCATAGTCCTTAACAATGAATTTAGCAGTGACTGATACAATTCATCTTCAATGAATTTAGGAGTAAGAAAAATTTCAACTGCTCCTATTGGCTGCTTCATGATTGAAATTTCTGCTTTTCGTTTAATCAGCTTTCCTTGTGGCCATGCTGTAAAGCTTGTAATATTCCAGTTATTATCTCTTACTTTTCCTGAAAAAACATTTTTCCCATTATCTTCAGTTACAAGAATTGCTTGGATTCTTTTATCATTCATTTCTGACATGATAATCCTGTTTATTGCAGCCTGATCAACATTCCAGAGAGGGGTTATAAGCGATTCAGAAAGTCTTTCAACAAGTCCATTTGCTTTTACATTCATTTCTTGAAGCATGTTACTACGCATCGCATTGTAGTCATATGCTCCTGATATAATGAAAGTGATCAACGATATTGATATGATTAATATACCGATGCGTGTTTGGACTTTATCAATTTTAAACAATTTTAATCCGTTGTTAGATGTATTTGTTTTTAATTTGCTATTTTTATAGGGTAGATACAAATCTTTAACATTGCAGCATATTTGTTGCAAGATTACAGTGTAATTCAGGGTGATAATAATTTCTAATATGTAGACAACCTGCACGGCAAGCGTTAAACAATTCGCACTAAAATATTAAGGATGGTTAATAATTCATGAATATAGCCCTGTTGCAATTGAATTTGACTGTTGGAGATCTTGAGGGAAATCTTCAGCTTATTATTGACGGCGTTCATAAGGCCGCTGATCATGGCGCGAAGCTATGTGTTACTTCTGAACTTGCAATTACCGGATATCCTCCACGCGATCTGCTCCTTAATGCTGATTTTGTTGCCCGCTGCAGAGATGCTGTAACTGAGCTTTCTCATAGCATTCCTGAAGGGATGGCTCTTCTTGCCGGGGGAGTTGATATTAATCATGATAAAATGGGTAATCCTCTGCGCAATGCAGCATGGCTGATTGAACACGGTACTGTTCCACGAGCTTTTTATAAATGGCTGCTGCCCACCTATGATGTATTTGATGAGCAGCGTTATTTTGAACCTGCACAGGATATTAATTTTTTTGAGTTAGGTGGAAAGCGTATAGGTGTAACCATCTGTGAAGATATCTGGAATGATAGTGGTGATACTTTTCAAAAGCGTTACGGACGCAATCCAATCCATGATATGATGGCTGAACATCCGGATATTATTATCAATCTTTCTGCGTCTCCTTTTAATATAGGTAAACAATTAGATCGTGAGGAGATGCTCGGAGCGATTGCTTCCAAGTATAAGGTTCCCATCTTGTATGCCAATCAGGTTGGGGGAAATGATGATCTGGTATTTGACGGTAGAAGCTGCGCATTTGGTGTTGATGGCAGACTTGTTGCGCGTGGTCATGGATTTAAAGAAGATATTGTTGTTGTTGATTCTGAATGTACTAAAGGTAATATTGCGGCTGATGATTTTTCTGAAGAAGCTGAAGCCTGGAATGCAATGGTGCTCGGCCTTAATAACTATCTGTCTAAAACTGGATTTAAACAGGTTGTTTTGGGACTTTCAGGCGGAATTGATTCAGCTCTTACAGCAGCCGTGGCCGCAGAGGCTCTCGGTCCTGAGAATGTAACCGGAGTTCTTATGCCGTCGCCATACTCCAGTAAAGGGAGTGTGGATGACTCAATTGCACTTGTTGAGAATCTTGGTATAAATTCTACTACAATACCCATCCATAATCTGATGAAAGAGTTTGAGCAGGCCCTTGCTCCGACTTTTAAGGGGTTACCTGCCAACGTGACTGAAGAAAATATTCAGTCCAGAATCCGCGGTAATCTTGTAATGGCTATATCAAACAAGATTGGAGCCTTATTGGTTACAACTGGCAATAAGAGTGAACTTGCTGTGGGCTATTGTACAATTTATGGAGATATGGCTGGTGGATTAGCCGTTATTTCAGATCTTTATAAAACTCTGGTCTTTAAAGTTTGCCGATGGCTGAATGAACAGGATCGTGGTGAAATAATACCGGCTCCCATAATATCAAAACCTCCTTCTGCAGAACTGCGTCCTGATCAAAAGGATGAAGATTCATTACCTCCTTATGATGTTTTGGATTGCATAATTGAGTTGCGAGTTGAAAAACATCTGGCCGAAAGTGAAATTATTGCTGAAACTGGTTATGATCCAGAAATTGTAAAACATGTCTTACGGCTTATAAAATTCTCAGAATTTAAGCGTAAACAGGCGGCACCTGGGTTGAAAATAACTTCCCGTGCTTTCGGGACCGGATGGAGAATGCCTATTGCCTGTCGCTTTACCGGTTAAAAAGCGAAATTTAATCAATTTTACTGGTACGACCGAAAAGTTCGGTCATTTCACCAAGACGTTCGCGGATGAGCGGTGTAAGCTGTCCCGGCAGGAGTTTCCAGCCCCAGTTTCCATCCGCTTCTCCGGGGATGTTCATACGTGCTTTGCTGTCTAAATTCAGTAGATCCTGTGCTTGAATTATGCATAGGCAGCCTACGCTGGACATAAGCAGTCTAATAAGTTTCCATGAAATTGTAGATTCGTCTATCCAGTTCAGTCCGAGATAGGCCAGCAGGTGTCTACGGCTTATCTCATCTGCATCGTCATTATACCAACCACGGTTAGTGTTATTGTCGTGGGTTCCAGTATAAACTACTGAGTTTCGTCGGTGATTATGCAGTGCATCACCACAGTAGCCTATATCATCTCCGAATGAGAACTGCAGTAAATTCATACCCGGAAGATGGAATCTGTCCTTTAAATAGGTAACGTCCGGGGTTATATGTCCCAGATCTTCAGCTATAATGTGCAGGCATCCTTCATTGCAGCTGAGTTTTTCAAAAAAATCGTGTCCTGGAGCTGGTACCCAATATCCTTCAATAGCTGTTTTTGCGTCAGCCGGAACTTCCCAGTATGCAGAAAACCCTCTAAAATGGTCAAGCCGAACCCAGTGATAGAGTCCTAGGTTGTGCCTCATCCTGCTGAGCCACCAGCCAAAGTTTTCTTCTTTGAGAACATCCCAGTTGTATACCGGATTGCCCCAGAGTTGTCCTGTCTTGCTGAAATAGTCAGGTGGAACACCTGCAACGCAGTATGAGTTTCCATGTTCATCAAGTTTGAAAATACGTCGATTAGCCCATACATCCGAGCTGTCATGGGTCACATATATGGGCACATCTCCAATCAGCTCAACTCCGATTTCATCAAGGTGATCTTTGAGCTGACCCCACTGGCGGAAGAAAATCCATTGACAAAATTTTACGAATAGAATTTCTCGGTAAAGTTTTTCTCCCCAATGGTGTAAACCTTCTTCAGTGCGGTCTCTGATATCTTCCGGCCATTTGGTCCAGCTTTCATTTGCAAAATGTTTTTTTACGGCTGTGAAAAGAGCAAAATCATTAATCCAGTGCATATTATCCCAGATAAACTGATTGAATGACGGATTATCGAGAATAGTGTTGGCATTTCGGCTGAATGCTTTGCGCAGTAATGTTTTTTTTATATGCAGTGCCGATTTAAAATCAGCATGTTCGCTGTCTGGAAGTGTGCATTCAAGTATTTCTTCGTATTCCAGCAGTCCGTATTCGACCATAAGTTCAGGGCTGATGAGAATCGGGTTAGCGGCATATGCAGAGAAACCTGAATATGGGGAGTTGCATAATTCCGGTGACGTCGGAGTTATCGGCAGAACTTGCCAGAATCTTTGACCTGCTTCTGCCAGAAAGTCTGCAAAATCATAAGCTGCCGGCCCTAGATCACCGATACCAAATCGTGATGGTAATGAAGTAAAATGTAAAAGTACGCCGCTTGAACGTTTCATATAAAAACTCCTTGCTCTGCAGGAATAGTTTAGCTGTGGGAATAACTATATACATACCATATTGCAGAGCAAGGGGGGAGATGTAAAGTAAACAGATTTTATGGTGGAACAGTCTGCTCCTAATTCTTTATTGTCTGGTGGAGTAGAAGGACAAAAGATTGCGGTGCTAAGTTGATAACGCTCTTTCTGGATACTTTCGATGGCAAGGGGTGTGCTGATCCTCCTAAGTCTGGTGTTGCGCTGTATAACTCAACTCCCCATAATCCGTCCGGTAGGTGGTTTGAAAAATTGGCTTCTGACTCTTTGTTATTAAAATTAAATAGGGTTGCTGCGTACTGTCTATTCCCTGACTTTGAGTTGCGAATAACCATAACCAGTCCAGGCTTAATTTCCTGAACCTGACAACGACTTCGACATGTTTCATGAATAGCAGGATGCTCCTGTCTTATTTTAAGTAACTTTTTATAAAGGGTAAGCATTGCTTTTCCCTGTGCTGATTCTGTACTGTTCCAATGTAACTGGCAGTTTTCAAAGGTGTGTTTTGCATCAGGAAGGGATTCTGTATTTGAGAAATAGTCGAATGGGGCAGATTCACCATATTCCTCTCCCATAAAAATCATAGGTACGTACGGAGAGAGCAGAGTTGCTCCAGCACTAAGTTTGGCCGCTTCGAATCCTGCTTTTTCAATAATGCGGCAATGATCTTGCGGTTCAGAATCAGGGTCATGACTTTGAGAGTATACTACAAATTTACAGCCACTGAGTTCAGCCTTGGTCCGTCCCTGAATCCTTTGATGATGCTCCGATAATTCGCCCCGGTAAGCGAATCCATATTGCATTGCTGATATAATGCGGTCGGGGTGAGCATAGTCCCTGTGAATTCCATCTTTTTCTCCGGTAAGACGATATTGCAGGGCACTATGAAAGTCGTCATTATAGAGAGCGTCCATATTGTATCCACCCTTTTCAAAGGGAAGGACTGGCCTCAGCTCGTTTCGCTTGTCTCCGGTGATTAAGACGCAATTCCTGTTATTTAACAGCGCAAATTCTTTCACTTTGATGGAGAGTTCTTCTAAAAAATGGGTTGGTGTCTGATCAATTATTGTGTGGGCATCATTAATGCGCATTCCGTCAATGCGATAATCTCGGAACCATGACAATGCACAATCAAGAAAATATTCGCGTACTCCAATGCTGTGTTTTTCATCATAATTTAGTGCCAGACCATGAGGGAGAGAGTACTTTTCACTGAAAAAAGGAGTATAAACAGGTTCAAGTTCTCTAACCGGATTAAGACTGGCGAACGAAGCATCAATCACAACTGCAATTCCATTAAGATGGCAGCGTTTTATAAGAGTCTTTAAGTCGTCCGGAGAACCGTATGGGCTGTGTACTGCGTAAGGGAAAGACGTTTTATAACCCCATCCATGAGTTCCTGAAAATTGTGCAACAGGCATGAGTTGCAGGGTATTGATGCCAAGTTTTTTTAGGTGGTCAAGTCTGGAGATCAAGCCTGAAAAAGTATGTTCTGCGCTGAATGCCCCTACGTGAACTTCATAAAGAACCATTTCACTTATGGGTAGACCTTTAAAGTTATCTCCCTGCCAGTCAAAAAAATGGTGATCAATAACTATAGAAGCGTTTCGTAATCCATTTGGCTGCCAGCGGGAAGCCGGATCAGGTATCCCGGCAAAATTATCCAGTGTAAAAGAGTATGCTGTTCCAGGTGTTACATTACTGATTGTTGTTTCATAAAATCCGTGTCCAGTCTGGTTTAATTTTTCTTTATGTATATTAGTATTTTGTATTGTTATTTCAGCTTTTTGTATGTGAGGTGCGAAAATTCTGAAGGAACAGTCTCCGTTTTTACGTATTCTTGCGCCGAAGTAAGATTTTTCCATATAATTTCTCGCTAAGAAGTTTTGTTTTTTGCTTAACAATAAGGTATACTGTAGTTAATTTATTCGGCTCGCCTTTTGCATGTGATTAAGTACTTACACATTTCAAACAGAATCAGGAGGCAGACCATGCATAACATTCAGAATCCCCAAGCGTCTGAGGAGCGGGTTAAGATAGCTCAAGTCATGGCCGGCGAAAATGCAACACTCCATGAGTTAGATTTTCAGGATATAGCAATATCTACAAATGCCGTGCGAACAATCAAAAAGGCTGCAACCGCAGTTATGCAAAGATTCATGCCGGGAAGTCGTCCAGAGAAATTAACCAGCTCACAGGCTATAGCCTTTTTTATTGATCGAGTTTTTTGGGATCAGGAGACAAAAGGACTTATTCTTTGTGCGGATGTTGCTGAAAGGAGTTTTTGCCTTCCTATTCCGAGTGATCATTGGCACTTGAAAACCGATCTTGGTACTATTCAGTAGTTATATTTTAAACAATTAGCAAGTTATAAATATAAAAAAGAGAGTATTTTGCTCTCTTTTTTATATTTATTTATATAGATTATTCTATCTAAAACAAGAAAGTATTTAAAATTAAAATGTAAAGCATATGTCACTGCAGAGTAACACATATAGGGAAGATGGTCGGTACTGTGGGTAACTAAAAATTAACCGCAGGGAGTACTTAATGGGTTATGAAAGATGTTCAGAGCTGTTTCGTCTGAGGTCGCCTTTCGAAGATTCTTTTAGAGGGGCTATTTTTTCACTTTTTGAAAAGCCGCTATCCAGCCTATTGTGTCTGCCGCATTTAAATTCATTGTATAATATTACGCAGGATGAAAAATGCTGGGATGGGCAGACAGATTTTGTGAGTAAAGCCCTTAAGCTTCTAGGTGTAAATTCTGAAATAGATAAGCAGGATCTTAAACGAATTCCTAAAAATGGCCCGTCAGTAGTTGTAGCTAACCATCCGTTTGGTGTTGTTGAAGGTCTCCTTTTGATAAGGATTCTTAAAATGGTACGTCCTGACGTGAAGGTAATGGCAAATTTTATGCTTGGGCTTGTTCCTGAAATGCGTGAACATCTTATTTCTGTAGATCCCTTTGGGCGTAAAGATTCTCAAATGGGTAATATCTCGGGATTGAAAGAGGCTGTGAAGTGGGTAAAAGGAGGAGGGATGCTTGCTGTCTTTCCTGCTGGAGAAGTAGCCAGTTTGAAGATTAAAGACCGTAAAGTTGAGGACCCTTTATGGAGTCCGACTGTTGCCGGGATAATAAAGAAAACCAAAGCAAGTGCAACTCCTGTTTTCTTCAATGGACGTAACAGTGCTTTATTTCAGGCCATGGGCATGGTCCATCCTAGATTAAGGACTGTTCTGATTCCTCGTGAGAATTTAAAGAAAAGGTCAGGCTCTGTCGAATTTGCAGTAGGCAATACCATTAGCGGTGAACGGCTTCTGGATTTTGAAAAGAATAGTGACCTTATTCAATATTTGAGATTTAGAACCTATGCACTCCAGTCAAGATTTAAAAAAAATAAAGCTTTGATTCCAGTTTTTAGAAAAAAAGAGAAGCCGTTATGCGAAAAAATCGGGCAAAATAGAATCCTTTCTGAGCTTGAGTCATTGGGCAGAGACAGTATTCTAGCTGAAAACACTGATTTTATAGTTTTTGAAGTCCATTCATCAAAGTGTCCATTTATTTTGCGTGAAATCGGTAGGCTCAGAGAAAAAACATTTCGTGAGGTTGGCGAGGGAACCGGACAGGCTGTTGATGTGGATCGTTTTGATAATACATTTATACATCTGGTGCTTTGGAGTCGTGAAAATAGTGAAATTGCCGGTGCTTATCGTTTTGCCCGTACAGATGAGTTAATTGACAGATTTGGATTGAACGGTGTTTATAGTCATTCTTTTTTTAGATTTGATAAAACTTTTTTTGATCATGTCAGTCCTTCTCTTGAGCTTGGACGTTCATTCATTAGCTCAAAATATCAGCGTAATATGTTCTCACTAATGATGCTTTGGAAGGGGGTGGCAGGGTACCTTTCAAATAATCCTAAATATAGATACCTATTCGGGTGTGTCAGCATTTCAAATGATTATAAAAAATTATCCCGTGAGTTTATTGCTGATTCGCTCATGACACATAATGGGCGTGATGATCTGGCAAAGCTAGTTTCGCCGGTTAAGCCTCTTAAGTTCAAGAAACTTAAGTACTGGAAAAAAGCTTTGCCTGAAAAAAAAATTTCCAGTCCAGATGATCTTGAGAAAGTAGTGCAGGATATTGAAGGAGGTGTCGGCATACCTGTTTTGCTGCGTCATTATTTGAAGCTTGGTGGTAAACTTGCCGGTTTTAGTGTTGATCCTGATTTTGGAAATTCTTTAGACGGTTTGATAGTTGTTGATCTGTTAGAAACTTCAGAACGCAGTTTAAAAAAGTTTATGGGTAAAGATAAGGCAACAAAATACCTTGAGTATCATCGCAAAATTGCACCTGTTATCAGTGAAAAATGTGAAGGAGATGACGATAATGTTGCCGTATAGCATAAATGATCTGCGGTTAATAAAAAAGCGCCCCGAACTGAACAGATCGGGGCGTTTCTTTGATTTGGATATTTGAGACTATTTCATAAGATCTTGCAGGGAGAAGCAGAATTCATTGATATCTTCATTAGTCGTAGACCATGAAGTCATCCATCTCACTTCTCCTGTCGATTCATCCCAAACATAAAAAGGGAATTTTTCTTGTAATTTAATGGTTACTTCTTCAGGAATAATGGCGAAAACGCCGTTGGCTTCAACTTTTTGAGTTATAGTAACTCCATTAATTTTGCCGGCAGTTTCAGCCAGCAATGCTGCCATTCTATTAGAGTGTTGGGCATTTCTAAGCCACAAGTCGTTGCTTAGCAAAGCTTTGAACTGGGCGCCGACATATCTCATTTTGGAGATAAGCTGCATGCCCTGTTTGCGGACAAATTCGAAATTTACACCGAGCTCCGGATTAATAAATACAGCTGCTTCAGCGCACATACATCCATTTTTGGTTCCGCCGAATGAGAGCGCATCAACACCGCAATCAACAGTCATTTCCTTAAGTGAGACATTTAATGCTGCACAGGCGTTAGCAATACGTGCTCCGTCCATGTGAACATATAGTCCTTTACTGTGGGCGTATGCGCAAATTTCTTTGATCTCATTAATCGAGTATAGTGTGCCAAGTTCTGTATTCTGAGTTATGGAGATTACAGCGGGTTGACTCTGATGTACATCCAGTCTTCCTGAGAGTATCGGATCGATAGCTTCTACGCTGAGTTTTCCATTGATTGTTTGGGCATGGATCAGTTTTATTCCGGCAATTGCTTCACAGGAACCGCATTCGTCGACGGTAATGTGGGCGCATTCAGAACAGATAACGCTGTTCCAGCTGCGTGTGAGGTGTTTCAATATAAGTGTGTTGGCAGCTGTTCCTGTTGCTATGAAAAATATTTTGGCATCTTTTCCAAAGTGATCACGAAAGAGCTGTTGAGCTTCAGTTGAAATAGGGTCAACGCCATACGAAGGCATATGATCATGGTTTGCTTTGACTATGGCATCCATTATGTCTGGATGAACTCCTGCATAATTATCACTGGCAAATGAGCGCATTGTTAATACTCCTTGGGAATCAGCTGAAAAATTTACGAATAAAACAGCTGTTAGTAGTGGAAGTAGGGTTTAATCTAGATTCGGTTGGATAAGAGGGGCTAGAAAATCGAAGATAATTTCTGTCATAATTTCATAGCCTATACTGCCAGGGTGAACACCGTCACCATTGCCAATGTCAGCAATATAGGCAGTTTTTTTCCGTAAACTGTAGTTAATGTTTAGATATGGAATGTCAAGATTCTGGCATAGTTCAATTAAGTTGTCTGACAGCTCCGAGATATTACTGTCCCGCAGTTTATCAATTACAGGTGGTGGAGATATAAATGCCACTTTAAAAAATGTGCTGGCTGATTTAAGGATTTGTTTTGCATTGGCAATGCTTTCTTTCCGTTTCAACCCGTTGACAAAATCTGCAGCTCCAAAAGAAAAAATTAACATTGAATTGTTTTTTTGATTTATGCGCTTATCTGTTTCATATTTCCAGCGGGAAGAGATGTGTTTAGAACTTGAAGCTCGAATACCAAGGTTATAGGCTGTTATTTTTGATCCGTCAGGGTCGATTCGTTTACATATACGTCCGGCCCAGCCCAGCCTTTCAGGGTCACCAACACCTAAGGTGAGAGAATCACCTATGAATACCAGTTCCATTTTAACTTTCCTTCAAAAATGTTATTTCAAATTACCTAGAACTTTATCTGAGCCAAATTACATATGGTCTATTGTTAATTTTCTGCTTATGCTTAATTATCCCAAGTTAAGGTTTGGTCAATATAAATATCAAGTTGTAATCTATATGAAATAATTTCAAAAATGTTTCCTCATAGTTGGGGGAGGTAAAGGATGAGTTTTGAAAAGGTAATCAGTTTTCTAAATGTAAGCTTCGGTTACGGGGCTGCAAGAGTTATCGATAATGTCAGTTTTGATATCTTTAAGGATGATTACCTTGCCGTGATAGGTCCGAACGGCGGTGGTAAAACAACTTTGTTGAAACTGTTATTAGGATTAATCGAACCACAGCAGGGAAGCATTGAGATACTTGGGATGCCCCCGGGGAAACATGGGGGGCAGGTCGGGTACATGCCTCAATATACCACTGTGTCCGAGAGCTTTCCTATAACTGTAAGAGATGCGGTTCTTATGGGGAAAGTTGCTCCCGGCCTGAAGGGGGCTTTTGGAGTCCGTTTTGGAAGCAAGGCTGGAGCAGATGTGGAAAGGGCGTTGAAAAGAGTTGGTATGCTTGAACATATTAACCGAAAGGTTACTGATCTCTCCGGCGGACAAAAGCAGCGTGTTTTTATTGCTCGTGCAATTGTAGATGATCCGAAATTGCTCTTATTGGATGAACCTGCCGCCAGTGTTGACCAGGCCGGCAAGAGCGGTCTTTATTGTCTGCTGCGTGAGTTAAATCAGGATATGACAGTGATTATGGTCAGTCATGATATTTCCGTTTTGGGACAGGGAGTTAAATCCGTAGCCTGTGTTAACAGAACTGTTCATTTGCATGATCAGCCCAAGATTACCCGTGAACTGCTCAACGAAGCTTACGGAGAAACCGAAGAAGGGTTGTGCCCAATCGAATTGATTACCCATGGAGAGCTACCGCACAGGGTGCTTGAATTTCATGCTGAAGATAAGGATAGGGTTGAAGGAGATTGGAATGATTGATGTTTTACATTTCGAGTTTATGCAGAATGCCCTTATTGCCGGAGTTCTTGCATCTATTATCTGCGGCATTATAGGTGCTCTGGTCGTGGTGAACAGAGTTGTTCTGCTGTCCGGAGGTATTGCTCATGCCTCTTATGGCGGAGTCGGGCTTGCTTTTTTTCTTGGCCTGCCTATGCTTCCTGTTACAGCTGCCTTTGCAGTCTTTTCCGCCTTACTGATGGCGTTTGTCACGATAAAAGTAAAAGAGAGGGCTGATACTTTTATCGGAGTCATGTGGGCTGCTGGTATGGCTCTTGGAATTATTCTGCTAGACATTACGCCGGGCTATAATGTGGATCTGATGAGTTATCTGTTCGGAGGAATTCTTGCTACTCCGCATTCTGATCTTATTCTTATGGGCTGGCTGACAGTAATTGTTTTGTTGGTGGTATTCACCTGCTATAAAGGATTCTGGGCTATGTCCTTTGATGAGGAATTTGCCCGGGCCAGGGGTATACCTGTTACTCCTCTTTATTTTCTTATGCTGGCTTTGATTGCGCTCAGCGTAGTGATGGTCATCAGGGTTGTCGGACTTATCCTTGTAATTGCTCTTTTGACGATACCACCGCAAATAGCTGAAAGCAGAACTTCATCCCTGCATACCATGATGATTTTGTCATCTGTTCTCAGCATGTTTTTCTGCGTGAGCGGGCTACTGCTTTCTTATGAGCTTAACCTGTCATCAGGAGCAACAATTATTGCTGTAAGCGTTGCTGGATTTGCTGTTTCTTCTTTGCTTTCAAAGTTTAAGGTGTAACAAATTATGAGACGCCTATAGCCTCCTCCATCTGCTCTGCACATAATTGGAGCCAGCCGACAATCTTGTCTGAGAATCCATTTTGTTCAAGCCATTGTGCATTTAGCAGGTGCGGGGCATAGTTTGCATTAGTTACGCGCAGTTCATGTTCAAATGAATTAGCGACATGAATTGCAACTGCCGGGCTTAGGTCTGTACTGCCTAGTTTATATGGATTGTGGTGACAGTATACGGCTTCTACAACCTCTTCATTAAAGCCCCATATCGCCAGTAGATATGCACCAACTTCAGCGTGAGTAAATCCTAAAATGTCTTTTTCTGCTTCCTGAATAGGGATATCTGCTTCGCGTACTATGCATAGAATAGTAGCATATTCATCAGTAAATGATGTGGAAAGAACCAGTTTGCCTATATCATGCATGAACCCTGCTAAAAAGGTGTTCTCAGCAGCATCATTGCTGCCGCCTTCTGCTTTTATGATAGAGCGTCCCAGAAGTCCTGTATACTGGCAGTGCTTACCCAGTTCTTTGATGGAGAAATCTATTTTTTCAGACCCTTTTGAGTTGAACAAATGCATACCTAGTACGAGACCTTTAAGGGTATCCAGTCCTAGAAGAGTAACTGCTTTTTCGGGGCTGGTTACTTTTGAGAAAAGACCAAAAAAAGGAGAGTTTACTAACTTGAGGAGACCAGCAGTCATGCTGATGTCTTCACCAATTAGTTTACCTATATCACTGATGACAACGTCTTCTTTTTTCAACTCTCTTTCCAGTTTGTGATAAATATCTGGCATTGAAGGAAGTTTTTCAATCGAAGCAATGGCTTTTGCGGCTCTTTCGTTGAGGAAAATATTTTTCAGGCGCAGGCTTTTTTTAATCTGTCCAATTAATTCCGCTGATGTGCATGGTTTGGTGATGAATTGATGTGCATAGTTAACAAACTGAAGGTAATTTTCGGAGCTGATTGATTCTGAAATGATGAATCGTATTGCTCCCGGCTGGCGTCGTTTAATTTCACTTAATAAAGTGTCACTTTCATATCCCATTATATTCAAATCAGTTGCAACTACATCAAAGGGACGGGTCTGTAATTCATTTAAGACTTCATCTGCTGAGCATGCATAGCTTGTTTTCCAGCGGTTTTCCATGGGGCTGATCATTTTGTTCAGGGTATCAAGCTGTGATTTATCTTCGTCAACAAAAAGAATATTTTTTGATTTACTCATTTTATTATCCCGAATCTTTAGTTATGATTTAACAGGTTTAAGTAATAATGTTTTATTTATACCATGGTGTGTTGTTTTTGAAAATGAGAATTGCATAAGAGAAACAGTCAATAATCAAAAAAGACCGTTTCAGGTATCTGAAACGGTCTTTAGTTTAAAGTCTGTTATTTAGAATTATTTTTTTATGAGTACATACGGTCTGTCTGAAATAAACTGTTCGTTGATAACCTTTATTCCATCTGGTTTATTTTCCCAGCGATCATAATATTTTTTCTGCATCACAAGAATTACGTTATCTTTCTCTTTGAGGATCGATTCTATTTCAGCCATATCGCTTGTTTCATGGATGTCTGTTCCGGCGTAGTAAGAAAAAATACCGGAATAGATTTTATGAGCCAGAGGGTAACTGCCTTGAGTTACATATTTTTTCATTAATTCACCCGTTTGGCGGGGACTCATAAGCTGGTCAAGTGAAGGCAGTGTCTGCAAAGCCAGAGGTTGAATCCAGATAACCATTGTCGCAGCCATAACAAGCAGTCCCATTTTTCCACCGGAGTTTTTAACCGCTAGAAGGGCCAGTCCTCCGAGTCCCATGATGAGAACTGTGAAAGACATACCTTTGAGTGCGAAATCAAATGGAAAGAACGTTTCCGCAAACGGAGCTGCTATAGCTAAAAGTAGATATACCCCGGCGACTCCGATCCAGAGACGTCTGGAGTTGATTACAGGCTCGTTTGTTCCTTCACCTAGAAGACCTTTAGCTGTGAGGATTGCAAGTGGAGCAAAAAGCGGCAGTATATATATTAATACCTTAATGCTCAGACAGGTTAGAAGCACGAATCCGCTTATAAACATAATCCATGCCCAGTCTCGCCCGTCAGTAAGTGTATTTTTACGTTGACCTATAACTTCAACCCAATGATTAACTTTAAACAGTTTTCTTAAGGGCATGGCAAAGATAGCCATTGTCCACGGAAGCCATGCCAGAGGAAAAGCTATAAGATAGTACTGAAATGGTTCTTCGTGATGGAATGAGCTTACAGCTCTCTGATATATCTGTTTATAAAAAATATTGTGAATAAATGAGGTGCCGTCAACAAGTAACGCTCCGACAACCCAGGCAATAAGAATCGCAAGTAGAATCAAAAAACCTTTGAGCAGGTTCTTGTTTTTGAAAAGTTTCAATTTTTGTTTCCAAATAAGAAAACATATAGCAGTCAATAATGGGAAAACAAGACCTAGAGGGCCTTTTGTTAAAGTGGCAATTCCCATCAGGGCAAATGCCGACATGAACCATTTTCCAGAATTTTCGGTATGAAATCCTTTAAACAGGCATATGTTGGCCCAGATAATAAAGCTTCCAAAGAGCAGGTCCATGCGCGAATAGTGTGCAATGCCTACAAAAAATATATTTGTCAGTAGAACCAGTCCGGTAGCGAGACTTGTTTTACGTCCACAGCCTAAGGTGCGGGCAAGCGCAACTGTTGAGAGTAGAAAAATGGCTGCTGATACAGCTGATCCCAGAAAGAAAACACTAATGCCGTCTGCTGGCGTAAAAGTGTCTAGCATGGATAGAAACCAGAAATATACAGGTGGCTTGTCCGGGTATGGAACGCCGTTAAGATACATAACCAGCCAGTGACCAGCGTCTTTCATCTGATGATAAACATTCGCGTAGCGTACTTCATCGGAAAACCACAATGACCGATAGTCCATGGTAAAAATTGATTGCAGGATAATGATGAATAGAACGCTGATCCAAGGGTGTTTTTCCATTGTATCCCAGATCAGGGATTTTTTTTCAAAATGCATAGTATCAATCCTCTTTAGAGAAAAGGTGAATAGCAAATCCAGCTACAGAACCGATCATCCAGCCGCAAAGCACATCGCTAGGATGGTGCCAGCTGAGGTAAATACGGCTGAAGGCAACAGCGGCGGCAAATACACCGAGAGCTAACGTGAGAAGGATTTGCTGGTATCGCAAAATAAGGGGCACTGACGCCCCGTAAATTTCAGTAGTGTGCCCGGAGGGCATAGAGTGGTATCCGCCTCTTGTGGAGTAGGGATCAAAAAAAGTTCCTTCTCCCGGCCTTGGTTTACCGATGGAAATTTTCATAATTCGCACCAGCAAAAGGCTCACAGTCAGTTGAACAGCTAGAAACACAAGCGCAAATCTTAATCTGGATTTATTTTTTTTGCGCTGCATTATTCCGGTTATTAAAAACCAAAGATAAATAGGATAAAAAGCAATATTGCCCCAATCCGTTACAATTCTGGCAAAACTTTTCAAGTCAGGGTTGGCTTTTGCATGCGCTGTAAACCACATTGCCACTTCCACTTCACTGTTAAAATTCAGCTGAATAATTCCAAGAATCAACAAGAGTGGCAGTGATCCTATAAAAAAATGGCACAAAGCCTGATACTTATGAAAGAAAGAGGTCAATTTCAATTCTCTTCTTTTTTTGATTCTTCTTCGGTCAGAACATCGTCCGGGTGCGTGTCAGTTGTGAATTTGGTCCATGTTTCTTTATCTGTATCAAGATCAGCCAGGATTTCAGAAAGTTTTTTTCCTTCTTTTTTCCAGTATTTATAGCTGTGATCAGGACATGAAAATGGGATTATCAGTGTTCCGTCTTCAAGGAAATATGGCATATCTTGTTTGTTTTCGCTCATGGGCACGGTTTACACTCCGCAAAGAATGTATTCAAGTGAAATAGTCCGTATTTGTTTTGGAAAATATTTTAAAGATATAAAATTTAAAAATCCCCGCTACAGATATAACGGGGATTTTCAGTAAAAATCGATTAAATTTGTCCAGTAAGTGATTTACTGGTCATCTTTTCAGGCGGCCTTACGTGTATCCGCGACACTCAGGCAGCGATCCATGTACCTTACTTTCTGCATGGTTTTCTTAATAATTTGTTTAAAGCGTGGAAGATCCCTTGGTGCATAGCTTGATTTTGCTCTTGCAAGACCTGCCATATCGAGAATTTCATTATATAGATATGGCAGATATAGTGGGTCCTGACGCAGGAAGAAATAAACTTCATGCATTGCTTTATGAATTTCTTCCTGATTCTTTGAATATTTGCGGAATAGTTTTTCAAGCCGTTTGGTTGCGTGCTTCAAAGAGTTGTTCCACTTTAGGCTTCTTGGTTCAAAAATTGGGAATTTTCTTGGAGTACGTGACATGTTCAAGGCCGTTTTGAAGTAATCAATTCCTCCGGGAGCAGATGAAAGCAGACCTTCCATATGAATTTTTTGCATATCAACATTACGTGCCCCTTCAATTAAAGCACATCCGCCGTATAGGTTGAAAAATGGTGTGCTTAGAGTTTTAATATCTCCTTCCATTTCTCTTTTGGAAGTCATGTACTGTAGAGTTGAGGTTATGTCTTCACCATCGGCATTTTTAAGATTTACGATCATGTTTTTATTATAAGTAGCTCCAGAGTTCTGGTGACCGTCTGCATGTGATACTTTACCTTTCCATGCGAAATCCTGTCCGACCAAAAGGATATGGTTGAAACCACACCAGTCTAGAAATCTTGCCAGAGTCACACTTACGTTACTACCTGCGTCAAAGACTTCTTCATGATTATGTAAAGCAAATGTGCCAAGGCCCCCCATAGTCCACATGGGAATGGTCGGTCCTGGATATGCTTCCAGAACTTTGTTATCCAGTTTAGTGGAGTAGATAAGAGGAATATCTTTTGCCCACTCTCTATCCAGTTGTTCATATACCCTGATCATATGCGGACTGTAGTCAATCCCGACGCAGAAATGAGGTTTTATTCCTGCTTTATGTACAGCGGGAAGTCCCTGCAACGATGTAGTATAAATTGCGTTACCCGGATTTTTCGCAAGTTCCGGTCCGAATTCAGCTAAAGACGGTCCTGCACCGAGCACTACAGCTCCTAGTCCTTTTCCAGCTCCTTTGAGCGGGGTGATTGAGCCATCAGTAATAGTTTTAGAAAAATTTTCGAGTTCATTGCCGACCATAACATCCTGCTTCAAGCGCAGAGTAGTCATTTCAACACTGAAAGATTCCATCTTATCACGGATGGTCGCGGCCCAGCGTGCGTATTCGGGGCCAATCTGCTGACTTGCAATATCAAGGCGTAAATATATTTTACCGTATACGAATTGAAGGTCCAGATCTTTAATGATATTCATCAAATTGTTTTCATCGGTACTGCAAAAATGAAGTTTTCCAGCCTTCATAAACGGGCGGTAGTCAGTCTGTCCCAGACAGGCCAGCAAAAGTTCCGGATTGGGTTCCGTAATAATAACTTTATGGGTGTCCGGGGTATTCATGAGAACATGATTCAGTCCGTAACCTACATTGCAACCAATGATGAATGTCGCGCTTGTGTCAGCTTTTTCAGTGACTTTCCAGTCTTTATATATGAGATTGGGCATCAGAGAATCGAAAAGGCCCTTGCCATTCTCCATTTTCCAGTCGAGAATGCCCCAGTTGTTTTTGAAGAGCGAAGAGGTAAGTTGCTCTTCGTCAATATCCTGACTGCTCAGCCAGGCATGAAAGGGCGGGTTGTATGTTGCAAGTGCTTCGATGTTGTCTTTAAGAAATGGATAAGCTGACATTGTTTCCGTCCTTGGCAGACTGTTTTTATTAGGCTGTATTCATGTGCCGGGTTTATTTCTTTCCCGGTTTACGTAAGCAGGCCGATAATCTTCTGTATTTTATTTGCAAAAAAGTTGCCAGATTAAACGCAAGTGACGTTCAAGATTCATTTTTGATGTTTAACTGCTTGAAAGGATTAATAAAATGTTTGTTAGTGATATTCTTGAATTAGTTGGTGGTACTCCTCTGGTTGAAATGCGCGGACTCAATCCTAATAAAAAAGTCAAGATTCTGGCTAAGCTGGAATCTATGAACCCCGGAGGGTCAATCAAAGATCGTGCTGCCGGGGCAATGATACGTAAGGCCGAGTTTTCCGGCGAGCTTAGTCCTGACAAAATTATTATCGAGGCTACATCAGGCAACACGGGAATAGGGCTGGCAATGGCATGTGCAGTAAAAGGCTACAAACTGATGCTGATTATGCCGGAGACTGCTTCAGAAGAGCGTAAAATGATTATGAGGGCCTATGGTGCTGAAATCATGCTCACCCCCGGTCATCTGGCAACTGATGGAGCGATTGAACTTGCTTATCGTTTATATCGTGAAGAACCTGAAAAATATCTGCTTATGGATCAATACAATAATGAAGCTTCAATCGAGGCTCATTATGAGGGAACCGGACAGGAAATCTGGGATCAGACTGAAGGGCAGGTTACCCATGTTGTCGCTTGTCTGGGAACCAGCGGAACTGTTATGGGAATAACAAAACGGCTTAAAGAGTTGAATAAAGATATTCAGGTCATAGCTGTGGAACCAGAACCCGGACACAAGATTCAGGGGCTTAAGAATATGCAGGAGTCTTATCCTCCAGGTATATATGATAAGCATAAGCTGGATCAGGTCATCAGGGTGCAGGACAATGATGCCTTTGAAGCATGTCGCAGGCTTGCAAAAGAAGAAGGCGTTTTTGTGGGGATGAGTTCCGGGGCCGCCATGGCCGGTGCTGCTGCAGTTGCTGCTGATCTGGATGAAGGGCTGGTGGTAACTGTTTTTCCTGACGGAGGTGAAAGATATCTTTCCACTCCATTGTTTCGGCCGCAGGTTATGAAGGGCCCAAAGATTTTTGATCACTGTTCAGGTGAAGATAAAGTTTTGGCTCTTACCGAAGCTGAAACAGGTCTTTTTACTATGGGACCGTCTTTTGACAATCCTTATGATCCGGAAGCATTTAGAAGAATAGTACTTCTTGATGTGATGGCTCGGCATCTTAAACGTGAAGGAGCTAAAGTTTCAGCCCTCGTGGGCTTGGCTGATCTGGAGGATCAGACTCTGGCTGCTTCACGGGAAAGAGGAGTAGATCGAAATACATTTGCCAGTAAGACTGCTACTGCAATACGTAAAGCTGCACGTCTTTTAGGTGTTCGTGAATCCATGCAATTTTCACGTTCTTCAGAATCCATCGATCGTACTGTTGAGCTTTGCCGTACATTGCTTGCGCACGGTCTGGCTTACGAAAAGTTGCGCTCAGTATATTTTGATATCTCGCGTGACAAAGGTTACGGACAGATGTCCAACATGGATATCGATAAAGTCAGCCTCGGAAAGACCGTGGATATGGATAATTATGTTAAGGAAAATCCTCGTGATTTTACTTTGCTTAAGCGGGCTACTCTGCAGGATCTTAAGCTCGGTGATATTATTGAAACAGAGTGGGGCAATGTTCGTCCCAGTTGGTTTATGCAGCAGGCCGTCACTGCTCTTGAAGGTCTGCCCGGTGTGAGTCTGCTCTTAGCAGGTGAAATTCACCGTTTTCCACACCTTGAAAACATTCGAGCTATCTGGGCCGGTGCAGGAGTTTCACCGCAGGCATGGATGGTGGCTCAGCCCGTACTGCCGGGTGGTCCTGTTTTGCCATGCGTAGATGAACTGATTGAGAAAGCCGTACAACCTATAGCTGTACGTATGTGGATGCTGTCTTCATCTTATAAGAAACCGCTTGTCTGCAGTGATCAAGCTGTTTCTATGTGGGTAAAGAATCAGCAGAGATTGCAGGATCTGGCAGCAGGATTGAGTGTTGTTTCCGGCGATTTCGGCGAGGTGTCTGAAGACATTGATCAAGAAATTTTTACTCTTAAAAGCGGATTGTCACAGGCATTAAATGATAATCTTATGCTGCATCGTTTCTGGCCGATTCTATTTAGTTTTGCAAAAAGTATAAATTCTCATTTAAGTGCTGGGAAGCTTTGCGGTAAAGAAGCAAAGTTATGCTTGGATCAGCTTTTGGAAGTCGATGAAATTATTGGAATTCTTGATCACGAAGCCATGCCTGTACCGTTTTCTTTCCTACCGGAAGAGGCCAAAGATCTTTTGGAGCAACGAGAGCTTGCAAGAGTAAAAAAAGATTTTGCCACCGCAGACAGCATGCGTGATCAGCTTATGGAGCTTGGTTATAATGTTGAAGACAGTTCTGAGGGCGCAAGGGTATTTAAGGTGAAATAGAGTGATGTTGCGTTTTTTACTAATTTTGTATTTGTAACCGAATTAGTACGGATGAAAAGAAGAATTCCCCCGTGGTGAAACGGGGGGATTTTTTTATTTTTTAGTCATTCGATAAACACCGTCCCATGCCTCACCTTCAGGAACAGGTGGATTTATCTTATGCTCCTCAGCTCTTTTAATGAAGACTTCACACGGGGTATGCTTGGTGTCTGAGAAACGCTCGTATTTATTGGCTTCCTCGTAAAGTTTAATAGCCTTATCCCAGTTCATGGCGACATATTCATTTCTGGCTTTATTAAATAATTCGAATAGTTTCTTTTCGCTTTCAGTCAAATCTCCCTTCATTGCGACCAGTTCATAAATGCGTACAGGTTCGTTTTTACCAACGACTTGAATGTTATCAATGAGGCGTGCTTCAACAAGGTCTATTACTTTATATGTTTTGCCATCAACTTCAACTTCAGTTTCAAGAGTGAAGTGGCTGACCGCATTGAAAATTCCGAACTGTTTTGCCCCCTCTTCCAGACGGGCGGCAAGGTTAACCGCATCACCCATCATGGTGTAGTTCATACGCATGGAGCTTCCCATATTACCAACGACTATTTCACCTGAGTTGACACCTATTCTGGTGCGCATGTTGTGAACAACTTTCGGCCATTTTTCATCTTTAGCCCATTGTTCTTCTGGGAATCCTTTTGTGTTGCGGACCGGTTCATCAGGAAGCGGTTTTTCTCTGCTCCATTTTTCGCGCAGCTCGTTATTGGCATTTTGCATTCTTACGGCCACACGGCAGGCTCGCAGGGCGTTATCAGGCACATCCATGGGGGCACCGAAGAAAGCAATAATTGCATCTCCTTCGTATTTATCCAACGTCCCCCTTTCTTCAATTAAAATATCTGTCATTACGGATAGGTATTCATTGAGTAATTCGACCAACTGCGATGCGGTCAGTTTTTCTGAAAAAGTAGAAAAGCTTTGGATATCAGTGAAATACGCAGTAATAAACCTTGCTTCACCGCCCAGTTCAGGCATTTCTCTGTTGGAGAACATTTCGTCGATCAGTTCAGGTGCAAGATAAGATGAGAAAGTTGCCTGCAGGAATTTTTTCTGACCTTCTTCCCTCCAAAATTTTATCAACGTAAGCATTGTAAAGTTTAAAGCCAGAATTATCAGTGAATACATGGGCGTGAGGTATGCAGAGTATTCTCTGAATATAAAAACTGAGCCATAGACAATGACTGTGCCCATACCGAAAATGGGAAGCATCATCCAGAGTGAACGTGACCATGTCAGCAAAAGTGTTGTTACAATACCTGCGCAAACTATAAGCAGCAGTTCGAGTCCGGGGACCCAGTCCGGTTTAAGCAGAAAATCTTTCGTAAGTATGTTGTCTACAATGGTCGCATGAACTTCTACACCAGGGTAATCGGCAGCAAAAGGTGTTACACGTAAATCACGCAAACCTGCTGCGGAAGTTCCCATGAAAATTATTTTACCTTTGAGTTCTTTTTCACCTACTTTGCCGCTTAATATATCTTTGGCGCTATAGTATGGGAATTCAGTTCTGCCTCCACGGTAACGAATTAGCATCTGCCCTTTAGCATCAACTGGAATTGTAGTTTTTCCCAGTCTGATAGATTCGAAACCATAGCTGTTGGTTTTTGCAATTACGTTTCGTCGGCCCATGGCTTTCATAAGTGTTCCCAACGCAAGGCTCGGGTACTGCTTGCCGTTGAGTGAGATAACTAATGGTACTCGGCGTACCACGCCATCAAAGTCGGTGATTGTATTATAAAATCCACACAGGGGGGATGCCTTTGTCAGCACAGGTAAAGGGCAGATAGCACCAAACGCATTTAGAGTTAAAGAACTGAGCGGAGGTGCGTTTTTGGTTTTTATCTGTGCAACTGGCAAGGGTTTTACAAAGCATGGCTGTGAAGTCACGGAAGGATCCTTTTCCTGTTCCAGAAAATCGAAATAGAATCCTAGTACGTAACGTCCTTGTTTAAGAACATCTGCCAGTACTTCGTCGTTATCCATCAGTCCTTGAGGCAATCCCTTGAAGTCAACAGCAACTCCAAGCTCATTTTTTAAACTTTTTTGTATTGTAAGGGGCGAGGTTCTGTCAGGTTCGCCGATAAGAATATCAAGGCCGGTTGAAAGAGCTCCTGCCTGTTGAATTTTAGCAAGCAGTAATGCCATACGGTAACGGGGCCATGGCCATTGACCAAGTTCAGCCAGACTAGCATCGTCAATGTCTACAATAACAGGTAAATCTGTTTTCTTACCGACAGGGCTGGTGCGCATAATTTGATCATAAATTTTATAGTCTACGAATTGGAGAATAGAGGGTTGGAAAACATATAGAATTGCAACAAAAATAGAGGCGGCAAAACCTGTCATAAGGAGCAGGGAGGTATCGGAACCTAAAATTTTTTTTAGCCTATTTTTCATTTTATGTCTCATCCTCATTCTTTTGTGTTAAAAGATAACTATATATGAAACTTAATATTAATGAATAATCTGGATTTTTCAATTAATATTATATATATGTTGTAGTATAAGTATAGAAGAAAATGATGGAATGCATCGTATTGCATTAATATATTTGACAATATCTGGAGGTTTTCTGGAGTGACGTTTATCCGTATATCTGCAATTATTCTGGCAATATGCCTCATAACAGGATCTGGCAGCAATGTCTGTGCGCAGCCTGCTATGTCAGAGGGCATGACTGCTATAAACCCGGATCAGGTTGACGGTAAGCCATATCTTTTAGGGATTTTGAGAGATCTTCTTGCGACTCATGATCGGATTAAGGCCGCTGAAGCTCGCGTGGAATCATCTGAGCATTCTGTCTCGCAAAGCTGGTCTGGCTGGACTCCTTCATTAGATGTTTCTGCCGAAGCTGGTCGTGAGGAGATTGATAAGCCCGGTGGTGGAACAAACAAATTTAGAAACGAGCAGAAAGTTACGGCCACGCAGTTGCTATATGATTTCGGTGGAGCCTCCGGTTCAGTTGACAGCGCAAAAGCGACCTTGAAAGAGTCGAAGACAATACTTGAAAGGATTCGTCAGGATCTTATTATTCAGGGAGTTTCGGCCTACATGGGGCTTATCCGTGCCAAAGAAACTCTTAAGTACGCTATCCAGTCTGAAGATAGTATGAAGCGTCTATCCGGAATGGAGGAAACTCTTGTAAAAAGAGGGGCAGGACTATCATACAAAGAGTTACAGATTAAAGCTCAGCTTGCAGGTGCAATGTCGTACCGTGTTACACAGGAAAGAGCTCTTGAAACAGCTCGAAACCGTTTTAAAGCAGTGTTTGGATATCCTGTTACCGTGGAAGAAATCAACAAAATGGTTCCGGTAACAATGCCAGCGTCTTTTATGCCCGGAACTCTTGATGATGCAATTGTTCAGGCATTCAAACTCAATCCTCTTTTAACTCAGCTTCAACATGTTAAGGAGAGACTCGGCAGCGAGGTTGATGTCCAGCAGGCAACTCTGTTTCCTAAATTTGAGGTTGTTCTCGAAGGTAAAAGGCGGGAGCAGGATCAGGGTGCTGATGGAGTGAGAATGGAGAATAAAGCCACTTTTCAGGTCAGTTATTCCGGTTTTTCCGGGCTGGGTGAGTATGAAGGTACTCAGGCAGCAAAGGCCAATCTGCGTGAAATCCGCAAGCAGGACCTAGATACCAGACGTCTGGTTGAAGAAAATGTTCGCAACGCCTGGCTTGAACTTATGACCCTCCGTAAGAATGCTGAGCTTTATAGAACACAGGCTAATATTACAGCTGAATTTCTTGATCTGATCAAGAAAAAGAGAGCAACCGGCGAGCAGGTTGAACTCCTTGATATTCTGGTTGGTGAGCGTGATTATTCAACAGCGACAAGTGCCAGTGTAGGTGCTAATATTGATAACATTATTTATGCATACAGACTGCTTTATCAAATGGGTGTCATGAAACTTGAAGTGTTTGAGTGATAGCCGGATTGACTTAACCGTAACTATATAAAATTCCATGTGTGCATGCCCATGGAATTTTTGTTTTCAAATCTCATTTGGTAATTATGGACGGAAAAAGGATATTTATTGATGAGAGAACTACTGCGCAGATTATCACTTCATCCGTTTCTTGCTTTTGAAATTATTGTTGCGTCTTTTTTCATTAACATTCTTTCACTGGCCTCACCTATTTTTGTAATTCAGGTCTTGAATCGTTATGTGGGCTACGGATTTGACGGGACACTTATTACGCTTACAACCGGTATGCTTATTGCCGGATTTATAAATCATGGATTCATTATTGTCCGTTCACGTTTAGCTGCAGCCGTAAATGTTTGTCCTGATAGAATTTTGTCAGAGACTGTGCTTAATTGTCTCGCCCGCGCAAAAATGACAACCATGGGACGTATTCCCCCTGCACGAATTCATGAGTTGATGGGCGGAATCCAGACAGTTCAAAGTGGGTATGATGCTTCAGTAATATGCTCTGTACTGGATATGCCTTTTTTTATTATTTTTGTAGGAGCGATTTTTTTTCTGAGCCCTGCGTTAGCGTTGATAACTATTTTTGCTGTTGCTGTGACTCTTCTAGCAGGCTGGACCAATATGCGCAGTGGGAATGTTCTTATGGAGAGTATGCGTGATGAGTCTGTAGTTCATAGGGGAAATGTTACCAATGCCATATCCGGTGCTGATACGGTGAGGGCTTTTGGCGGTAAAAATTTTGTATCAAATGTTTTTCAGGAACAGTTTGGCAAGATTCAGCTTATCAAACGTCAAATGGTACATAGAGGAACTCGCGGACAGGCTACTATTCAAAGTCTGGCGATGCTTCTTCGGGTTCTTGTGTATGCTTTCGGCGCACGCGAAGTTGTAATGGGGTCCCTTAGTATGGGGGGGCTGATAGGTATATCGATTCTTTCCGGTAAGTCCCTTTCTGTTTCTACTTCTTTTATAAAGTCACGAGCTATGATCGGTCAGGCATCAAGTATGATGCAGTCATTGCATGAATTTTTGCGGCAGCCACTTGAGTCTGAAACAGGAACTGTTCTTAAAGATTATAGCGGAGCCGTTGAAATAAAAGATTTGGGTTTTGCCTATTCCGGCTCAACAGGTCCTCTTTTTGAAGGACTGAATGTTGATATTAAACCCGGGAATTTTGTTGTTGTAACCGGGCATAACGGTTCCGGTAAAACAACTTTGGTGAGGTTGCTGATAGGCCTTATCGATCCAGGGAGAGGGCAGATTTTAGCTGGAGGTGTTGATTTACGCCAGCTTGCAGCGCCGTGGTGGAGGTCTCAGGTGATGTACCTTCCGCAGGAACCTACTTTTTTGAATGGCACAATCAAAGAAAATATATGCTTGAATTGCCCTCATATTGGTGATGACCGGGTTAAACGTATTGTTGAAGCTGCCGGTCTTACAAGATATCTTAATACCAGTGTCAAGGGGTTGGAAGCGCCTGTTATGAATGGCGGGGCAGAGCTGGCTGTAGGTATCCGGCGTAGACTGGCTCTAGCACGTGCTCTTGCTGTGAAGGGTTCTGTAGCAGTTCTTGATGAGCCTGCCGAAGGTTTTGATATGGAAGGTTTGCGGATCATGAATATGGTCATTCAAAGTCTGGTTAAGGCAAAAAAGACTCTGATTGTTGTTACGCAGGATATGCGCATTATGCAGCGTGCTGACATTATTATCGATCTTGGGCATAAACCTAAACCACAAGTTGCTTATACTGCTGAATCAAGTGCTAAACGTATTGCTGATGAAAAGGGTCAGGTTGCAGCTATGCCTGAAAGTGGAGAAGAATAATGAATACCGAAGTAAATTCTGAGTACTCCGGTGAAGTTAAAGCGGCGAACCACTTATTTTTACTGCTGTGTATCGCAATGTGTATAAGCTTTATAGTGTGGGCCTGTTTTTTTAAGTTAGATATTGTCAGTCAGGCTGATGGTGAGGTAATCCCCAGCTCAAGGGTAAAACCTGTTCAGCATCTTGAAGGCGGGATTATATTAAAAATTAATGTACGTGAAGGAGACACGGTAACTAAGGGACAGGAGCTTATTGAGCTGGAGGCTACAGCAAGTGATTCAAGCGTTGAAGAATTAGATGTGCGTGTGAAGTCATTACGGGTAAATATTGCCAGACTTGAGGCTGAAGACAAGGGGTTTGCACAGCCTAATTATCCAGTCGATATTGTTAAAAAATTTCCGACACTCATTGAGCGTTCGTTAAAATTATTTCAAACCCGTAAAGCTCGGCTTGAAAATGATTTGGACTCAGAAAAGGAAAGAATTATTCAACGTGAGCAGGATATTCTGCAAATAAGTTCGCGTATGCGTAATTCTCGTAACAGTCTTAAATTTTTGCAGGAACAGATCAAAATAAGTTCAGGTCTTTTAAAAGATGGTTTGACTTCACGTTATAAGCATCTTGGATTTCTGAAAGAAGAATCCAAGCTTAAGAGTTCTATGGAAGAAGATTCCGCAAAGCTTGTCAAAGCACGTTCAGCATTGTCGCAGGCAAAAGCTGACATTAAGGAAATAACAAATTCATATTATGCTTCTGTACGTCAGGAATTACAGGATGACCGAAGGGAACTGGAAGAGTTATCACAGCGTCTTAGAAAATTTCAGGACAATTTAAAGCGTACGGTGATTCGTTCCCCTGTAAATGGTGTTATTAAAACTATGTACGTAGTCAGTCTTGGTGAAGTGGTTCGTCCTGGTATGACTGTTATGGATATCGTGCCTGGCGGGGATAAACTCGTTATCGAAGCTCGATTGGCCATAAGTGATATCGGATATGTCAAAGATGGTCAGAAAGCGGTTGTGAAACTTGCCTCTCGTGATGCAGCAAGGTTTGGTAATCTTGATGGTAAAGTAGTAAACATCAGTCCTGATGCTGATTCCACTGATCGTGGCCGTACTTTTTATCGTGTCCGCATTGTAACTGATAAGGATTATTTCGAACATGACGGTAACTATTACAAGTTGTTTCCTGGTATCAGAGTTATTGCAGGAATTCATATAGGAACCCGAACCGTTTTAGAGTATATTCTGGAACCGTTTATGGGCTCAATGAGCTATGCTATGAGGGAAAGATGAGTCAGGAAGAAAATGATACAACACAGTCTGATCCTAAAACAACTGAATGGATTGATCTGTTGCCGGACAATGCACGGCGTGCCTTTGAACAGGCTATAAGGGCACATTCATCAAGGAAGTATGATGAGGCTGTAACTCACTATGTAATGGCTCTCTCCTTCATGCCTGATGATCCTGTTCTGCTTACAAATCTCGGTGTTGCCTTGCGTGAACAGAATAAATTCAAAGCAGCGGAAATGTGCTATAGACGAGCTATAGCCGTGAGGGAAGATTCTCCCGGAAGTTGGAGTAATCTGGGTAATGTTTTGCGCAGGATGGGAAGACTTAAAGAAGCTGTAACCTGCCATCGTAAGGCTGTTGAACTGGATAAGAAATTTATTGACGCATATTATAATATGGGGCTGGTCCTGCAGGATCTTGGCAAGCTGGATGAAGCCATTAAAATTTTTGATTATTGCCTGAAACAGAAACCAGGAAAGGCAAACATTAACTGGGACCGTGCTCTTGCTTTGCTAGCCAAGGGAGATTTTCTAAAAGGTTTTGAAGCTTACGAATATCGGTGGCAGCGCGAGGAATTGACTGAGCGTCATTTCAGGCAGCCATTGTGGGATGGCTCTCCTTTGTCTGGAAAACGTATTTTTATCTACACCGAGCAGGGTTTTGGAGATAGCCTGCATTTCTGCCGTTATGTTTCTGAAGTAGCAAAAGCCGGTGGCAAAGTTCTTTTTGAATGTCAGAAAGAACTTATTTCTTTACTTAGAAACCTTGATGGGCTGGATGGAATAATCAGCGCCGGAGACAAGCTTCCTGATTTTGATGTTCAGGCTCCGCTTATGAGTCTGCCGCGTATTATGAAACATGATATTAATACTATTCCCAGGGGGTGTCCGTATATAACTCCGCCGGCACAGGCTGGTTTTCCCGTTCATGTACCACAAGGAACAATTAAAAAAATAGGAATTGTATGGGCAGGTAAGCCAACTCATAAAAACGATCATAACCGTTCTGTCAGTTTAGAAAACTTTCTTACATTTACGCGTATTCCCGGAGTGACTCTTTATTCACTGCAAAAAGGTCCTGAAATTGCTCAACGGGAAAAAATGGCTTGCGGGATAATGGTTCGTGAGCTTGGCGGAGGATGTGAAGATTTTGCTGATACAGCAAAAGTTATGCTCCAACTTGATTTAATTATTACTGTAGACACTTCTGTTGCACACCTTGCCGGAGCTTTAGGATTGCCTGTATGGGTTGCTCTCCCGTATAATTCTGATTGGCGCTGGATGTGTAAACGTAATGACACACCATGGTATCCAACGATGACTCTCTTTAGACAGAAAAAATCAGGTAATTGGGATGATGTTTTTAATGAAATGCTGAATTTACTCAATAAAGAAATGAAAATGTAATAGAATGTCAATTCTGTTATTTTTTTATTGAACGCTGGACGGAATCCGCACGCTAAGATAAAACTGTAGGCACTTGCTTTTTAAAAAAATCTATTTGGAACGATGAAGTGAAGGGATAGGGAATAAATGACTGGAAGCAAAATATTGCTTAAAGCAGGCACTAATGAAGTTGAACTGCTTGAATTATATCTTGATGAATGGGTTGGAGAGACTAGAAAGCGCTGGTCCTTCGGGCTCAACGTTGCGAAGGTTAAGAAAATCATCAAGGAATCAGATTTAAAGAATTTTTCAGGTCGTAAAGAAGAAGGCCTTCAATCTGGTGATTCTGGTGTTGTTGATCCTAGGAATCCGCTTGTTTTGGGTATGTTTGAGTTTATGGGATCGGTTATTCCGCTTATTGATCTCAGTGGCTGGTTGTGTTTGGAGAAGGTTCGTGGTGAGAACAGGATGGTGCTGGTTACCGAATTTAATGAGCAGGTCAGTGCATTTCTTGTTTCAGGGGTGAATAGAATCCACAGAATCAGCTGGGGAGAACTTGAGTCTTTGCAGGGCCGTATGGCTAAGTATGTTGAGGGCACTATTATCGGGACCGTGAAACTTACCGATCCTGAAAGAATTCTACAGGTTCTTGATCTTGAGCAGGCTTTGGAAGATTTGAGTCCGAATAAAGAAAATGCTTCATTTCTTGAGATAGAAGAAGTGGATGATAAGGTTTATATTGCCTTTTGTGCAGATGACTCCCGTTCAATGCGTAATCTTGTTAAAAATTCACTTGAGCGTGGTGGATTTGAAGTTAAGGCGTTCCCTAACGGAAAGGATTTATGGAGTGAGCTTGAGTCTGTTTCAAATCAAGTTAAAGAAACAGGTCGTCCTGTTTCAGACTATGTACATCTTGTTGTTTCGGATATTGAAATGCCGGGTATGGACGGGCATGCCGTAACCCGTAAAATAAAAAATGACCAATATATTAGTGGATTAAGAGTTTATCTCTTCTCTTCACTTATCACCGAAGAACTTTTGCATAAAGGCTTGTCTGTCGGAGCTGATCGGCAATACTCCAAACCTCAGATTTCTATTCTTGTTAAGCAGGCTTTGGAAGACGTAAAGTCGGATACAAATAATACATAAATATTTTTATTTACATAGGGGCCAGTTTAATTTTAATTTTCTGAGGAACGGCCATGCGACGAAATTCCTGCCTGTATTTTGTTGCAAAATCTGTTGCCTCCTGCTCTGAATCAAACATACGGATGAAGAGATAGTACCAATAATTCTGTTTGCTTTTTTCCCTCACAAAAATAAAAGGCTCAAACCCTCTTTTTTTAACTCTGGCTGCATTCTCTTCAGCTTCAGCAAGCGATAGGAACCTCCCCCCTCTTACAAGGTATCTCGTTAAAGTTTTTCCATACGGCAAACTTTTTTTATCCGTTGCATTTTCAATTGTTGTTTCAGTTTTAGCAGCAATGGTTGTACCTGCAACTATTTGGGGGGCATCGGTTTTCTCTTTAATTACTTTTACTTCTTTAACGCCTTTAAGGCTGTTTCCGTCATATACAAGCTCTTCAATGTTCGTGACAGAGAACTCGCATACAGGGCTATCAGGAAGGGCAAAACCGAATGTCCATTTTCCGGCTTGAAGTTCTTCGGTCTTTGAAAAATTCCAGCCCGCAAAATACTTTTCATCAGGTGTTAATTCTACAGGGAAAGTATGAATAGTTGTGTACCCTAAACCAACTGCATGAGCTATTTTAGGATGGTGTATTTCAAGGACGGTGCTAACAGGTTCAGCTGCATCGAGGACAAATTCGAAACCGAAAGAAGTTCCTTTGACAGCTTCTATATCAACAGTGTCTTTCAGTTGTGCATAGTCTTTTAAGGTAAGGATATTTTTGTTTTTATTTGTTTCTGAAGGGATAATTTGATAAAGACCTTTGCCCAAAATAGTTATTGATTGAGCAGATGATATAGCAGGGCTGCATATTGCTACGCATATAAGCACATACGTCCATATAAAAATTCTGGTGAAACACATCATTTTTTTGTACACAGTCCTTTAAGTAAAGTATTCTTAATGTATATTGATTCTGATTAGTTCTGTAAATATTAATACGAAATTAATTTGAGGCACAATAATGGGTAAAGAACAGAGCAAAGCGGCAAAGAGACGTTATAATATAGGTCCTTTCCATACCCGTTATTTTGCGGGCGACGGTATAGATATCGGTGGTGGACCAGATCCTCTTGGGCAATATGCCGGAATATTTGCCAGAATGCGTTCTTGTCGTACATGGGATAAAGATGATGGCGATGCAATGCTTATGGAAAATGTAGAAAATAACAGTTATGATTTTTTACATTCAAGCCATTGTCTGGAGGATTTGGATGATTGCATCATAGGCTTGAAAAACTGGATACGTATTGTAAGGCCGGGTGGTTTTTTGGTTATTTCAGTTCCAGATGAGGACATGTATGAACAGGGTGTATGGCCTAGTCGTTTTAATCAAGAGCATAAATGGACTTTTACAGTTTACAAAACTAAGTCCTGGTCTCCAAGATCTGTAAATATACTTGATCTTGTCACTGGGTTCGGTGAACAGGTTTATCTTGAAAAACTTGAAGTTGTACGGGATTTTTTCCGTATGAGTCTGGCAGAAAAGCAGATTGATCAGACCCGTACACCTGTATGTGAAAGTTGTATTGAGTTTATTCTGCGTAAATTATAGCTGTTCTTCACCGCTGGCAATTAGTTCTAATGTTTCTTCATCAATAATTTCAATTGTTTTACGCTCTACTTTGATAAGTCCCTGTTCACTCATCTTTTTGAAAATGCGTGAGAGAGTCTCCTGAATTGTTCCCAGATACGCTGCAATTTGTCCCTTGGGCAAGTCCAGCTCAAGAATATTTGATTTTTGGGTAGATTTCAGGAGTAGCAGGTAACTTGCCAATCTTCCGGGTACTTCAGCCAGGCTTAGCGCAGCAACATGGTTTACCATCTGGCGGAGTCTGCCGGATAGTAGAGCAAGCATGGACATTGCCAGTTCTGGATCTTCCCGTATAATACGCTCAAACTTCTCGCGTGAGAAATAGAGTAGAGTTGATTTTATAAGAGTTATGGCACTTGCGGGATAGCTGCTCCCTTGAAATACAGGAACTTCTCCGAAAATTTCCCCTGTTCCGAAAATATGAATTATCTGTTCTTTACCTGATAGTGATTCACGATATATTTTAACTTTACCGGACGCTACACTGTAAAATCCTTTTGCCTCTTCACCGGAAATGAAAATCTGTTCTCCTTTAACAAGATCCCTAGGGATAGCAATGGATTCCAGTTTTTCTAATTGAGAGTCTGACAGGCCTGCAAACAGGGCTATTTTTTCAAGATTATTCTTTGTTTTCATTATAACTATCCTTTAATACAATTAATCTAGTGGCTATATGACTTAAGTCAGTTTGTTTTCCAATCTATGATAGTAATATTTTAACAGCCTGATAACATGGGAAGAGGATGTTTACTATGAGCAAAACTGCTTCAATTAATATTTGTCGGGGTATAGAAGGCGGAGAATGCCGCTTTGCATTATTTATTGAAAGTTCTTTTTCAAAACATATTGAAAAAACAATTGCTGATACCGGGTGGAGTGATTTTTTAAAAAAACACTACGGTGAAAAGGTTAATAGACATAAAGTTTTTTCTGTAAAAGTGGCAGCTTGTCCCAATGGGTGCTCACGCCCCCATATTGCTGATATCGGACTTATACGTGCCTGTATGCCTGTTATTGATCATGAAAACTGTATCCATTGTGAGGAATGCGTGCGTTCATGTCCTGATGAAGCTATGGAGCTGTCCGGCGAACGTATTGTCATTGCCAGAGATAAATGTCTGGAGTGCGGTTATTGCGTCGCCAACTGTCCTACAGAAGCTATTTCTTGTTCTCGCAACGGCTGGCGGGTTCTTGCCGGCGGACGTCTGGGACGTCATCCCCGCCTTGGAACAGAACTTTCAGGAGTCTATTCCAGTGATGAAGTTCTGGGTATTATTGGTAAGGCCGTGAAAATATGGATGAAAAACTATGAAGAACGTAAGCGGTTTGGAGTAGTTATGGATAGTCTCGGCTATGATAAACTTCTTAAAGACTAGGATTTTGTATGCAGGGTATGCTGTCTGTTGTATAAAGAGGAAATGTTTTTGAGTATTTTTTTCATAACTATTTCATATCTTCTGCTTGCTGCTCATGCGCTTCGCGGTGGGGATTGGGGTTTTGCTTTTGCTTTAATTGCACTCTGTCTTCTTACCTTTACCAGAGAACTATGGCTCAGCTATGTCGCAGCAGTATCACTTTCTTTCGGGGCATTCATATGGGTCGTTAATGGTGCTGACCTGATCAGCCTCCGAACCAATACTGGGGATGATTGGATAAGACTGGCTGCAATTATGACTTTACTTTTTGCCCTTACTTTATTTTCAGCTGTCTCTGCTTATTCAAAAACAGGGCAGGAGTATTTTTCACGGCATGCGGAAAGGGGATGGTTTAAGGCATCTATATTTCTGCTTACTGCTTTGCTGCTTGAGATAGCCCGTAGTAAAGTAAATTTCCCGATTCTTATGGTTGACCGGTTTTTACCAGGCTGGGGCAGAGCTGAAATATTTTTGCTTGCTTTATATGCAGCATGGATAGGCGATAAGATGTACACACCGCAAGGAGCAAAAAATATCCGCCCACGCATCTGGGCTTTCTTTTCACTGATATTTTTCGGTCAGCTTGTACTTGGACTTGCAGGAGTTGAACGTTTTTTGATGACAGGAGTACTACATCTCCCTGTACCTGCTCTAATTGTTGGCGGACCTGTATTTCGCGGCAGCGGATTTTTCATGCCGATTCTTTTTACAGTATCAGTACTGCTGGTCGGTCCGGCATGGTGCAGCCATCTTTGCTATATTGGAGCATGGGATGATCAGTGCAGTCGTCTCAGCATGAAACCATCTTCTAAGGTGTTTATGCGTAAACTTATCTGGTTGCGTTTTGTCCTTTTTCTGTTGGTTGTCGGTGCAGCATGGGGTATGAAATATATAGGAATATCCGGTTATACAGCTATATGGTTTGCAGTATGTTTCGGTCTAGTCGGTATTTTGGTTATGGTACACTTTTCCATGAAAATGGGGATGATGGTTCATTGCACAGCTTTTTGTCCTCTTGGGATTCTTTCTAATTTACTGGGTAAGCTCTCACCGTGGCGTATGCGTATTTCATCTTCTTGCTGCAAATGTATGAAATGCAGCAAGACGTGTCGTTATGATGCCCTTTCCAAATTAGATATTGAAGCAGGGCGTCCGGGGCTTTCTTGCACCATGTGCGGTGATTGTATTTCTTCTTGCTCCAGTTCCAGCATTAATTACAAGCTTCCTTTTACCTCCGCTTCCCTGTCTCGCAGTATCTTTTTAGTAATTATTATTTCTCTGCATGCTTTGTTTTTGGGTGTGGCACGTATTTAATATCTGTTCGTCTCTGCTTTTTCTTTAAAATACATTTACTTTACCTTTATAGTAATTATTCTCGTTTAAATGCAAAACAATTTGAAAATGGTTTTATAAGCCCTGCGAGTATGTTAAATTTAAAATTAATAGTCAGTTTTTAGGAGAATGATTATGAGTCGTATTGTAGTTGTTGATATTGATGGTTGTATCGGATGTGAAGCCTGTGTTGAAGAATGCCCGGAAGTTTTCTCAATGGGCCCTGGTGATCTGGCACAGGTATTCAATCCAGAAGGTGCTGATGAAAAAAAGATAGAAGCCGCTATGGAAATTTGTCCGGTAAACTGTATTTTTTGGGAAGATTAAAAAGAATATGAATTTTTGACCTGAATCAAATACTTGTAAGGGGGGATTTCCTATTCTGCATTCAACGGAAAGGAAATAAATTTACCTGAAAAGGAGAAACAAATGTTTTGCAACCAGTGTGAACAGACAGCAAAAGGCCAGGGATGCACCGTTAAAGGTGTCTGTGGGAAAACCGATGAAGTGTCAGCTATTCAGGATCTTCTGATTTATGTTCTTATTGAGCTTGGAACAGCAGCAACCGCTGCCCGTGAAGAAGGAGTTGTTGTTTCAAACGAAATAAACAGGCTGACTGCAGAAGGAGTCTTCTCAACCCTTACCAACGTTAATTTTGACGAAGAAAGATTTGTTCCAGTCATTAAAAATGTTGTTGCTGCACGTGATGCATTAGCTGCAAAAGTCAGTGCTGATTGCGGCTCATTTATAACTATAACAGGCACAGCCGCTGAGCTTAGCAAACAGGGTGAATCCTTCTCTGTTACATCATTTGATGAAAATGAAGATTTGCGTTCTTTAAAACAAATTTTTGTATACGGCCTCAAAGGCGTAGCTGCTTATGCTGATCACGCAGCTATTCTCGGTCAGGAAGATGAAGCTTTATATACTTTCATCCATGAAGCTCTTGCCAGCGTACCTAAATCTCTCAGTATGGAAGAACTGGTCGGACTGGCAATGAAATGCGGTGAAATGAATCTAAAGGCTATGGAACTTCTCGATGCAGGGAATACTGGAGCTTATGGTCATCCTGTACCTACTGAAGTTCCACTTGGTGCAAAAGCCGGTAAGGCTATCCTTGTTTCAGGTCATGACCTGAAAGATTTGCGTCAGCTTCTTGAGCAGACTGAAGGAACTGGAATTAATATATATACCCACGGTGAAATGCTACCGTGTCACGGTTATCCTGAACTGAAAAAATTTGATCATTTTTACGGACATTACGGAACAGCATGGCAGAATCAGGCAAAAGAGTTTGCGGCGTTTCCCGGTGCTATTCTTATGACCACAAACTGTATCCAGAAACCTGTAGAAAGTTACAAGGGTAATATCTTTACAACTGGGCTGGTTGGTTGGCCCGGTGTTACACACGTGACTAACGGTGATTTTTCCGCAGTGATAGCAAAAGCAAAAGAACTTCCCGGTTTCGCAGCTGATACAGATAAAGGAACAGTCCTTTGCGGTTTTGCTCGCAACGCAGTTCTTGGCGTGGCTGACAAGGTTATCGAAGGTGTTAAGTCTGGAGCAATCAAACATTTTTTCCTTGTTGGCGGGTGTGACGGTGCTAAGCCCGGGCGTAATTATTATACTGAGTTTGTTGAACAGGCTCCTAACGACACTGTTATCCTTACTCTTGCATGCGGCAAGTTCCGTTTCTTTGACAAGAAACTCGGTGATATCGGCGGCATTCCCCGTTTGCTCGACATAGGGCAGTGTAATGACGCATACTCTGCGATTCAGATTGCCGTAGCTCTTGCCGGTGCATTTGAATGCGGTGTTAATGAGTTACCGCTATCCATGATTTTGTCATGGTATGAGCAGAAAGCAGTCTCTATTTTGCTGACTCTGCTCCATCTCGGTATCAAAGATATCCGTCTCGGACCAAGTCTTCCAGCATTTGTAACTCCTAACGTATTAAACTTCTTAGTTGAAAATTTTAACATCATGCCTATCAGTACACCTGAAGAAGATCTCAAGGCTATTCTCGGTTAAAAATAATTATATGGATGGGAAAGACTGTAGTTCTTTTCCATCCTTTTTTTTGAAATTTTGCAACAGGAATGAGCTCTGGTGATGGTCATTTTTAGCCCTCATTAAATTCTAGGCCTGCAGGGACGCAAGCTCCCTGAAATATATATTTTTCGGAGTATAATATGAAAGTAATACGAAAGTTAATTCAGATAGATGAAGAGTTGTGTAACGGCTGCGGACAGTGTGTGCCGGGCTGTGAAGAAGGGGCTTTGCAGATTATTGACGGAAAGGCAAAGCTTGTTGCAGAAAAATATTGTGATGGGCTGGGAGCCTGTCTCGGGGAATGTCCCACAGGAGCTTTGAAAGTTATAGAAGTTGAGGCAGATGATTTTGACCCTGATGCTGTGAAGAATCTGTTGAAAGAGCAGGGGCGGAATGTTCCTGATCATATGCCTTCTCCTGAAAGCCTGCGGCTTGATAGTACTCAGCCTAAAGTTAGTAGCGGTTGCGGTTGCAGCGGCTCAAAATTACAGACATTTGAACCTTCTCCCTGCCGGAAAGCAAATATTCCGACAGAGAAGGGGGGCGAACCCGGACCTTCGCAATTAACTCATTGGCCCATTCAGATCAGGCTTGTTCCTGCTGAGGCCCCTTTTCTTAAAGGAGCAGATCTGTTGCTTACAGCTGATTGTGTTGCTGTATCTCTTCCCGGATATCACGAAAGATTTCTACCTGGCAAAAAAGTGCTGATGGGCTGTCCTAAGTTTGATGATGTCGATCTATATCTCCAACGCTTGACTGAAATTTTTTCTATCAGTGGTATTAAGTCTATTACCGTTCTTGAAATGGAAGTTCCTTGCTGCTCAAACTTCAGTAGAATAGTTGCCGCAGCTATTAAAGCGGCAAATGCAGATATCCCGGCAGAAAAAATTATTGTGAAAAGAACTGGAGAAATTAAAGCCAGAACAAGTTTGGCACAGCCAGTTCCCCTTTAAATTAGTAATTTATTATAGCCACGCAGTTGCGAAGATTTAAACGCTAAACGGGAAAATACATATTAAATATGTATTTTCCCGTTTTAGTTATAAAAAAGCAATCAAGTTTTTAGAGGCTTATCTTTCTTCAGCTAATCCATAATATTCTGCTCAAAACCTGGAGTTCTATTATGTAATCCTGTTTCGAATTGCGGCGTGAAATTATTGGGAGCAGCTTCTGTTTTTTCAATGGGCCCAGATGTGTTAACCATGGGTTCTATGTATGGTGACTCTTTTATAGGTAACAGAGCTCTTGTTTTCGAGTTAAGCGGCACTGTCCAGTCATATGATCCGAGAATTTCTCCATCGCTGACTGTTGTGACTGCGGCTGTGATAGAGATAATTTCCGGGCCAACTGAATACGCCCCAGCAAGAACACATCTTTCAGGCGGAGCAAAATCATCATCTAAAGCAGTCATTGGAAATTTAGAACTGTCAGCAACAATAGCAAATCCCTCTTGAGCAATTCTTGATGCAAGCTGTTCGGTAAGCACTTTTGCAAAGTCTGTTTGCAGTTGGCTGCCGCGCATGCGGAACATAGTAACAGTTATAGGGGACCCCGGTGGCAGTCTTTCTTCAAGCTGATTGGCTATCTGGGTTCCTGCTTTGTAGTTTATTGTTACCATGGGCGTTGCATCTTCTTTAAAAAAAGATCCTGTTGTAGGACGTTTCCCAAGGTAGTCTAGTGTACGTTCCTGATACCCAGAACATGCTGCGGCTGCCATAAGAGCTGTCGAAGCTATAATTATGAATAATTTTTTGGTTTTCATGAAAAGTTCCCCATTTAATAATATCTGCAAAAGGGCATAGATTTGCTGCTGTTAAACAGGTAGCAATGAAGATGCCACGGATAAAAAGAGTTGTGTATACAGCCCCTTGAATCCGTGGCATTTTAGGATTATTTATAGGCGACGGCAAATTAAGCCATTAAAATGACAGTCCCTTTAATCCAAGCGAGAAATAATTTCTTTCATCAAAGAGGACATTGCAGCAGATGATTTGGTAGCTTGTTCGATTACAGCTTCATGGGTTGTTTCGGCCATGCAGTCTGGCAGATTTTTGTTAGTCAGGCATGTAATACCCATAACTTTGATACCCATATGTACAGCGGCAACCGCTTCAATCGCTGTAGACATTCCTATAGCATCCGCGCCCATCATTTTGTACATGCGGGTTTCCGCAGGTGTTTCAAGATTGGGACCGCTTATCTGCATATATACACCACGTTCAAGGCGGACAGAAACGGCTTTTGCGGCTTCAAGGGCTATTTTACGTAGTTCACTGCAGTATACTTTACTCATGTCAGGAAAGCGTAATCCCCAGTTATTATGATTTGGACCAGTAAGAGGAGATTGTCCTGTGAGGTTGATGTGATCAGTTATCAGCATGAGATCTCCAGCGTCGTACTGGGGATTAAGTGCGCCTGCGGCATTAGTAATGAATATTCTTTTAATACCCATTTCTCCCATGACCCGTACAGTAGTGCAGGCTTCTGCGGCACTGTATCCTTCATAAAGATGAAAACGGCCGCTAAAGACAAGTATAGGTTTTTCATTAATAAAGCCGTAGATCAGAGAGCCGCTGTGTCCTTTGACTGTAGATTGAGGGAGGCCAGGAATTTCAGAGTAGGGTATTGTTATAGATTTATCCAGCTTGGTAATGGCTTCTCCTAGACCGGAACCAAGAATGATTCCGGTTGTACCATGTTGAAAATTATCTATCTTTTCTAGTATATGCCTGCTAATAGTACTTATAGATTCTGGGGAGGACATAGGTGTTACTCGTGGTTTGATTGTTGATTTAATGGGCAGATAGAATCGGGGTTCATACGTTTTTTCTGCCTACCGGATTCACTACTAACTGAAAAGAGAACGGGATTCTATGGATTTTTCCACTTTAATCGGAATGCTTGTGGGACTTTCTCTGGTTGTGGGGGCAATTTTTATTGGTGGAGCTGTTGATGTTTTTGTCAATGTTCCCGGTATGATGATTGTTATTGGTGGTACATTGGCATCCATCTGCGTTGCTTTCCCCTTTGAAGAAGTCATACAGGCCATGGTTGCGGGCTTTAAGGCATTTTCCTCAAGAAAAGTTAAGGTTAATGAAGTTGTTAATATCATGGTTAAGGTTGCCGAAATCAGCCGCCGTGAAGGACTTATCGCTCTTGAAAATGTTCAGACGGAAAATGTTGTTTTAAGAAAATCATGCCAGCTGATTGCTGATAATGCTGATCCTGAACTTATTCGTGCCACTTTGCAGATTGAGATTTCTGCCATGAAAAGGCGTCATAAAATTGCACAGGATGTTTATAAGCGCCTTGCCGGTCTTGCTCCTGCATTCGGTATGCTCGGGACTCTTATCGGTCTGGTTCAGATGCTGTCAAACCTTGAAGATCCGGCATCTATCGGTCCTGCAATGGCAGTTGCTATTTTGACGACTTTTTACGGATCTTTGCTTGCAACGCTTCTTTTTATTCCTATCGGAGCTAAACTTAAGGCTAGAACTCTTCAGGAGCAATTGCATCTTGAAATTATTTTTGAGGGAGCAAAATCTATCCTTGAGAATAATAACCCACGACTTGTATATGAAAAGTTATCTTCATTTCAGGCACCTAGAGATAGAGCTGGGGAGTAGTCTATGAGTGATGATCTGACTAAAGGGATGCTCGTAATTGATGATCCGGAAGACGAAGACGATACTAATGAGTGGATAACTACTTTTGCTGACTTATCCATGCTTCTGCTGGTCTTCTTCATTTTGCTTTATTCAATGTCTGAGATTGATGCTAAAAAATTTGACATGACTTTTCAGTCTGTAACACAGGCTATCACCGGTAAAATGAATAAGGTTGCTACCAGTCGAGTCGAAAGAGAAGAGGCCGGGGCTATTCTTAATCAGGTTATGACCCGCAGACAGATTATCAAGGCTCAGCGTAAGGTTTTTGAATCTGTGAAGTATCTTCAGACCACCAAGGGTGTGGCAGGCATTTTGAGTGCAAAATTTGAAGATGGACAAATTACGATCAAGTTGCCTGCTGATGTACTGTTTAAGCCGGGGCGTGTTACGTTGACTAAGAAAGGACAAGACGCAATTAAGGCTCTTAAAGATTTCTTTTTGAAGCATCCCGATCAGTATATTAATATTAAAGGATACACTGATAATACCCAGCCGGGTAAGGGTAGCAGGCTTAAAGATAACTGGGAAATATCTTCCTTACGAGCAGTAAATGTTTTAAGGTTTTTAATGAAGCTAGGTCTTAAGCCGAATCGATTGACGGCTACGGGGTTAGGGGAGATGGAACCGTTAGTACCTAATAATTCTCCGCAAAATCGTATGCGAAACAGGCGGGTAGAATTTGTACTGGATAAGATACTGACAGGACCATAATGTATGGTTGTTCGGCGGGACTTTCTAAAACTGTTGAACATTATTTGGAGAGCGTAATGGAAATTTTATTTGAAAGTAAAAATCAGGCCAGAGGTGCATTCCGGACGAGTCTTCCGGGGCTTGTCATTAAAATTACGGGTCGCACCGGGGCTTATAGTGTTAAAGATTTTAGCGTAAACGGATTGGCTTTTTCTTCAGGAAAAGAGCCGTTTAATGTTGATGAGCAGTTTGAAATAGAATTTATTTTGGGCAAAAAGGTTCTTTTATCAAATCTTGAAGCTAAAGTTGTTCGAGATATTGGTGATGGGCTTATGGGTTGTGTTTTTGTTGATTTGGATAAGTATCAGGAAGAACGTCTTGATAAATTGGTCCTTGAAGTACAGAAACGGATGATTCTGCTGCGTAAGAAAAATGGTGCATGCAAATAGCCAATAACTAGTTGTGGTGGTTTTTAAGTGTATAAAGCTGAGCACAAAGTTTTAATTGCCAACCGTGGTGAGATTGCGATCAGGATAGCCAAAGCCTGTGTTGAGCTTGGTCAGGATTTTACCTGTGTTTATACTGAAGCTGACATCGATAGTGGGCATGTACGTTTTGCGCGTGATGAAGGTGGGGAAAACAGCCTTTTCAGAATTAGTTCATATCGCGATGCTAATGAAATTTTCAGCGTAGCGGACAGATGTAATGCAACAGCTATTCACCCTGGATATGGTTTTTTTGCTGAGGATTTCAGGTTTGCCCGCAGAGTTGTTGATAGAAATAATCCATTAATATTTATTGGTCCATCATGGTGGATTATTCAAGAGCTTGGTGACAAAATTAATACCAAGCGCTTAGCCCGCAGTCTGGGCGTTCCTACCGTTCCCGGTTCTGACAGCCCGATCTATGATGAACTTGAGGCTGTAGAACTTGCGGAAAGTCTTTTCTCTTTTCAGCGTGAGCAGGGCTTTCAGGCCCCGGCTATAATGGTCAAAGCTTCTGCCGGCGGTGGAGGTATGGGGATTGAAGAAGTTACTGATCCTGATGAATTTAAGTCTGTTTACAGACGTATTCGTAACTACGCAAAACGGCAGTTTAATGATGAAGGCGTGTTAATTGAGCAGCGTATTTACGGCTTTAATCATCTTGAAGTACAGATTGTATCCGAGCGTAGTGGAAAGAAGCATGTTCATTTTGGTACTCGCAATTGTTCGGTACAAAGTAATGGGAATCAGAAACGCATTGAAGTTGCCCCCGGTTTTGCTCCTGATGAGATAAATTATATTTTTAATGCTGCCGAGGTAATGGAAAATATCACAGCTCATTCTCTGTCCATGGCCCGCGAAGTGGCTTACGATAACGTCGGTACGTGGGAATGGATTGTAACTCCGCGTGGTGAACCATTTCTTATGGAAGTAAATACCCGTATTCAGGTTGAAAATGGTGTTTCTGCTTCCATTGCTGCGATTGATGGTAATGATGATGTTGATATTGTGCGTGAGCAGGTTCGACTTGGTCTGGGAGAGTCTATGGAATATGCTCAGGATAATGTTACACTTGGCGGGGTTGCCTTGGAGTATCGGATTATAGCGGAAAATCCTGATAATTATTTTAATCCGTGGGTAGGCCGAATTACAGAATTTGGTTGGAACGAACATGATTGGCTCAGCGTTTATACTCAGGTTCCGACTGACCGCGATTATGATATCCCTACTGAATTTGATCCCAATCTGGCTCTCGCAATTGTGCGTGGAGGCACTCTTGAGCAGGCACGCAGGCGAGGAGTGCAATTCTTGGAAGAATTAATTTTAAATGGTTTTGACAGGTCTGGTAGACCTTTAGAATCAAATATTTCTTATCTGATTGATAAGACTTCAGGATTACTTGAATTTTAGCTGTCTTAATTTAATCATACACATTGTTTTCAGCTGTGATGTAATGGCTTTGCAGCTGTGGTTAGCAAAGGGGAATGTCCGCTTTGGCTACCGGAGGCGAAATCACCAATCAAAGTGCTAAGAGCGTCTTTTAAATATGAACACTGACAAGCGTATAGATGCTCTTTCAGAGCGGCTTACTTACATAAGGGACATTTTCAGTAATGGCGAAAATGCCAATATAGCTATGCTCAGTTCTGAGCTAAGTGAGTTCCGTGAATTGCGAAACTCTTTTTCAAATGAGGAATCAGCACGCAGGCTTTCCCGTCTAGAAGATCTTTTTTCTTTCCTTGAATCTAAACTCGAAAAAGAACTTAGTCCTATGGATTTCGTGCGCATTGTCCGCCATCCGCAACGTATCTGTCTTACAGATATTCTGGAGAATGTTTACGATAATTATACTGAACTTGGTGGGCTTGGAGAATTCAGTATTGACCCTTCAATGCTCATTGCACAGGCATATATAACCCGTAGAGTCGGCCAGAAGATTATTCACCAGCCTGTTATGGTAATTGGTCAGGAAAAGGGGCATGGGCAGGAATTTCGTAATGGCGGTTCAGTAAAACCTTGGGGTAATGCCAAGGCTTTGCATTACATGAAGGTTGCACAGGCTGAAGGAATACCTATTCATACCTACGTTTTCACTCCCGGTTCATATCCAGTAGAAGATTATCCCGGAGCAGCGCAGCAGATTGCCAAAAATATTTATGAGATGGGCAACATTGATGTGCCGATTATATCTGTTATTTCCGAAGGCGGTTCAGGCGGTGCCGAGGCCATAGGTCTTGCCGACCGCAGGCTAATGCTATCTCATGGTTATTACTCTGTTATTTCCCCTGAGGGAGCTGCAGCAATTGAAGCAAACCTTACTGACGGGGAAAGGGTCAGTGATACATTGATTGCTGGATGTGCAAAAAGGTTGGCTATAACTGCTGCTGATAACCTCAGAATGGGATATATTGACCGGATTATTCAAGAACCTGATCTTGGTGCAAAACCGAATAGTTACGATTTTTTCAGGCAGTTGCGGACTGAGGTTATAAGAGCGACTAATGAAGCATGTATTTCAGTGAAAGGCCTTAAGCTTTTTCGGGCTATGGCACTTAAGCAGCAGAATGCCGATGAAGGAGAGGATGTTTTCATGCGCTGGGCTCTGAGTCATAGAGCGCGCAAACGGCTGGTCGAGAAGCGTTATGAAAAATTTCGCAGGTTATCCACCTCTGCTTACATGGACCACCGGTCAATCTTTTTACGCACTGTTTCAGCAATTCAGGGAGTCGCCTGGGCGACTAAATCATGGTTTTTTTATAATCTCGTGGGGCGGGGGGTTAGAGCTGCAAAGCAGGGGATGGAAGAAATTCAGGCGGAAGCCCACCTTGTTAAAGAGCGCACTGCACGAATACTCCAAAAGAATAATAACGAATGTTTGTCTGAGCGTAAAATGTCAGCAGAAGTTCGTGATAAATTATTTTGTCTGTCTAATCCGGGGCAGGGACCTTGTTTTGAAGAGGGGCGCTGGAAATATAACAGCCCACGAGGTCGTGTAGATCGGACGTACTCCTGTCCTAATGCTGCTAAAGAAGGTTGCCTTGACCTTTGGGGACCAGATCTTTTTAGAGATTTTGCTGGGGTATGCAGCCATTGTGGACACCATTTTCCCATGGAATATCAGTGGTATCTGTATAATGTTTTTAATTACGCCGATGGTTTTGAGTTTAATTCCGGAATAGAATCAGCAAATCCTATTGACTATGAAGGATTTGACTTGAAACTTGATGAGGCTCGCAAAAAGACAGGCTTGCGCTCAGCTTGCATAACATTTGAAACACGCATGAATGATATTAATGCTGTTGTCATTTGTCTTGCAGCCCCTTTTAGAGGGGGATCGGTCGGAGCTGCTGAAGGGGAAAAAATTATTCGTGCCACAGAGCGGGCACAGCGTAAACAGCTGCCTCTCATTGCTTATATCCATGGAACTGCCGGAATTAGAATTCAGGAAGGTACAAACGGAGTTCTTCAGATGCCTCGTTGTACTATGGCGTTACGTCGTTACGTAGATGCAGGTGGATTGTATCTAGTTATTTACGATTCCAATTCTTATGGTGGATCAGTTGCCAGTTTTCTTGGATGTTCACCTTACCAGTTTGGTATACGGTCTTCGAAAATAGGTTTTGCAGGACCAAGGGTTATCGCTGAGACAACAGGTATTGCTGTCCCACCGGATTATCATAATGCATGGAATGCACTTTCGCGAGGGCATATTCAGGGGATATGGGATAGGCGCGAAATGGCTAAAAATATTCAACAGTCCTTAATGACTATGGGCGGTAGGAATTTATACTATAGATAGGCCACTTGATGACCTGACGTCCACATAAACCTTCGCTAATGTATGTTGTTATCTAAATTTGTTTTCTGTGGTAGGGACTGCATGAACAGTTGACTTTGGGTGTATTGTTTGCAAGTTTCCCAAAGCCGTACTTTATGTGAGATGTATGCAGTATTCTGTATAGTGTATGTTTTATGTCCGGCATTAAAACAGTAAGTAATCGACTGCTGCCGTTTACGTTAAAATATTAGTCAGAAATAATTCAGAGGTTAATATAGTGTTAAATATTAAAGAGTTGCTAGAAGATATTAAGGCTTCACCCTACGAAGAAATTGAAATTTCAGTACCACATACAGGTCTAGTGGAATATTCAGGCCTTAAGGTTGGCGACAAGGTTAATGGTCCTTGTGGAGAGTGGAAGGAAAAATCTGGAACGGTGCTGGCAAAGCTTACCCGTGAAAGAAACACTAAGACTATTACTGCTCCCGAAAAAGGTGAAATTGTTTCTATCAGACAGGAGCTTGAAGGGCAGTTTGTTGAAGCAGGAGAATCTCTTATTAAGATTCGTCATTTCCTCTCTAAAGAAGAAGTGATACAGCTTATTTTGAAGAAGGCTCTTTTTCTTTTTAATGCACCGGAAAAAGCAAAATACTATTTCACTCCTGAGGTTGATACTAAGATCAAAGGTTCCGGCGAGCGTTCTGTAAAAGTTACCGAAGGTCTGGACCTTTTCATTGTTTCTCGCATGAAAAGAGAAACAGCCTTAAATTATAGTGGTCCTGAAGGACTTATTTATTCTGTTTATTTTCAGAATGGTGATAATGTAGATGCCGGTCAGCCTCTTATAGGCGTGTGTCCCGCTGACCAGTTAAATCAGATTCAGGAAGTTGTGAATCGAGTCCAAAGTGAATGGGAAGAGAACGAATAGGATTTTTGATTGTGATCATGCTTTATGCTAAAATGTTGTCATTGACGGACCCTTTTTATCCGTATTAGGAAAGGAGCTTTCAGATGGGACAAGTGCTTCAGATAAGGGTTATGGCCCAGACTTATGATGAGTCCGAAGTTGAAAAGAAATGGCCTCATCTGGTTGAGTCCGCATGGCAGCTGCCGCAACCTCCCGGTCTTCCACACGGGGTTTTGGAACTTGTGGATGATCTTAAAGGTCGGTTGGATTTAGGGATGATGTCTGCCGATATGACTGAAAACCTGAGCGAGACTGTTCGTGAAGCATATAATTTGAAAGTCAGGCTGGAAAAAGCCTTAGGCGATTGGAAGGCATCAGAAGCCAATACAATCAGTTATGATCTGGAAGATGTATTAAGTGCTGCTGAAAGAATTGCAGCTAAGATAAAAGACAGATAAATGGGGGCCGTACATGGCAGGAAGCATGAATAAAGTTATTTTGATTGGACGCATCGGGCAGGACCCGAAACTGTCGTATACAACCTCCGGTCAGGCTGTTGCGAATTTTTCAGTTGCTACTGATGAAGGCTATAAAGATCGTAACTCTGGACAGAAAGTTGATAAAACTGAATGGCATCGTGTTGTTGCATGGCGTCAGACTGCTGAGTTTGTAGGTAAATATCTCTCTAAAGGTCGTCTTGTACTGGTTGAAGGTAAGCTTCAGACCCGTAAGTGGCAGGACCAGAATGGTCAGGACCGCTATACTACCGAAATTCAGGCCAACAATGTTCAAGGTTTGGATAGCAGGCAGGACGGAGCATATCAGGGCGGACAGCAGGAAGGATATTCGCAGGGACAGCAACAAGGTGGATATCAGCAGGGGCAGCAGTTCAATAATCAGCAGGGTGGCTATCAGTCTCAGAATCAGGCTCAAGCCCAGCCTCAGCAGCAGAATAATCAGCAGGCACAAGGTCAGCAGTATGGCAGCTATCCTGATGATGAAGATTTAGGTCCAGCTTTTCCTTCTGAAGCAAGTGGTATGGACGAGGTTCCGTTCTGATTCGTCGTGTGTAGAGAGTGTCCAGTTACCGGCAGGAGGATTGCTTTTAATCCTTGAACTGTTGGGCCGTATAATATTTTATGGAAGAGAAGGGGATGGACAGGACTCTGACCGAAGTCATCAAGTCCGAGTCGCGGGAAGAAATCATCGACATCATCACCGGAGTCATCGTGGCAGGAATCACGATCCATGCTGATGAAAAATCGTCTATGACTCATTTACCACATGGTACGACATGGACCGGGTAAATCCCTCGGTCGAGTACTCCTGCATTAAGGGTGAGAACATCAACCCGTGCGAAAGGTTCAACTGTGGGTGAACACTAAAGTTGTATACTAAAGCCGTTCCTGTTGGACTGTAAATTCAGTCTAAAATAGGAGCGGCTTTTTCTTATGCGGCACATTGTCAAGCACCCCGTCAGTTCTGATTTCAAATTTTCATAGGCCGTAACTGTTCCTCACCACATGGTGAAAGTTTTGATACACCTTTTCTTATTCGTGCTCAGTGGCACCAAGTACCGATTCGGTACCAAATCAATTTAGGACCGCCATTTTTATGTCGTTGTCTACGCAACCAAAGCCGCCCCGCGATCAGTTATGCCGTTGTTTTGGAAGCACTAAGCTTTCAAAGCAACGCTGCAAGTTCTCGGGCAAGCGCAGCAATTGCCTTTTGCGACACTCCGTGCCTGCTCAAAATTATATTGTAAAACTCTCTCGCCCATTCGTCCTTTTGTTTCCATATCCAAGCAGCCTCTATAAGTAGGCTTCGCAGCCTTCTTTGCCCTACCGGACAAAGAGTTGCTCTGCCTTTACTACTGCCGCTTTGCCGGATCACTGGAGCAAGTCCAAGATAGGATCTGACTTCTTTACTTTTGTTAAAGCGTTATGGTTTAAATCTTTCTGGCGCAAATGTTGTTGCTACAACTCTTCCAACACCAGAAACGGACTTCATTGCAGCAATACGTTTGGCTTCGTCTTGATCCTGAGCTAGTCGTTCAAGTTTTGTATCAACATCTTTTTGAGCGGAAATGAAATATTGAAGTTACGAAAGAAGGATGTCTCTGGTTTCTGATGCTCCTGCAGGGAAAATTTGTTCTTCAAGAGCACTAACTGCTAAATATATTAGCGGTCTATACTTACTGGTTCATTAACACCTGAAGACAAAAGCAGAACTCTGATACGTTGCTTCGCCTTACGTATTGAATCAGTGAGATGATGGCGTCTTCGCGATAATGCACGAAATGCTTCTTCTCTTTCGTTAGGAATAGCAATTGACCGGAGCAGGCCTGACACTGCAAGTTCCGCGAGCTTTATGCAGTCAAGACTGTCAGCTCTCCTTGTGAGTTTCACAGTCACTGGTAGTCTACCAAATTAAACACGGGCGTGCTGACATAGTACTTTTATGTCAAAAAAAATGGTGGATTATCAGAGGTAAAGATCAATAAGTGAATTAAAGAAGGGCGTGGGACTGAGCGATTCTTTTTTACTATTGGTTAGTCTTCTAGAATTATTAAAATGTGTTAATAGCCCGATTGCAGTGTAGAATTACGCTTTAAGCTGTTTGTAATGGTTATAAATTAAAATGCTTTTTTAAACGAAGTTTATAATCAGTGTTCTCCGCAGCGTAATGGAATAAAACTGCATATAGTCGCATATATCTGTATGCCCACAACATCACATATATTGCAGTTGTATACACAAATCCTTTCCAAATACGAATATGCATATCTCTGCTGATTTTATCATGCTATCGAACGTTGCTAAAAGAATGGGTAATGAAAAAAGCAGAGTTCTCATATCGCCTACTTAAGAAAGGCTACATCCTTTAATTGTACCACCTTTCCACAAATAATCCCATGCTTTCTAATTGTCTATTTCTCTGAACAATTCCTGTTAATTACAGACTCAAATCATAGAAAATTATTACCGTATAAGTTGAACTCAGCTCGGTACTAGCTGTTTACCTATATATAGTTGGGTAAGAATATATTTTTTGCCTATTTTAACGATGTCACTATTCTTTTTTATTTTGATGTGATAACTCTGTAGTATATGAATAATTGTATCTATATAATTGTTAATATCTATACAGAGAGGGTCTATTGAGCATTCTATCCTTCCGGTCACATAAGAAATTCCTGAGAGAATTGAATTGTACAGCTGCTTTCCTGCTATTTTCGGGGATTAGTTTCTGTTTATGCACGCTGGTGTCTCTTTCCGGCTGTGCTGAGCACTCGTCAGGGTTTATATTTACACATCAGGATATAAGCATCTCCGTTAATGTTACTCCGAACGCTAATAACAGCAGTGCTGTAGCAGTAGATGTTCTTATGCCTTTGACTGATGGAACCGAAACAGCTGTTGCTTCGTTGTCTGCGAGACAATGGTTTTCGGGAAAAGAGCAGTTTCAACGGGATTATACGTCAGAACAGGATTATTGGGTACTGCATCATGAGTATGTACCGGGCATAGTCGTCCCTCCTATAGCTATTAATCTGAAAGATCAGACCAAATCTATTGTCATATTTGCCGACTACCAGACAGAGGGGCTGCATCGGTTTCGTACAACTCGTGGAGACAATATGGTACTTACGTTAGGTAGGTATGATTTTACCGTTGCTGGACCCAACACTAAAGAACCAGGGGCTGGAAATGAGTGATTCTACTGCCATTCCTGATGCTGTCCTTTGGCATGAGGGTATGCTTCTCATGCCTCAACATTTCCAAGCGGCAGATCAACACCATGAAGCTCAATTACATTACAAGCTGATGAGTCTTAACCCATTTAGTTGGGGGGTAAATTCTCTTGAAATCAATCAAGGGCTTTTGCTTCAGGGGCTTTTTCGTGTCCTTAGCTTGAGTGCTGTTATGCCAGATGGGCAGATAGTATGTTTTAAGAATGATAATGCCCGGCATATAGAATTGGAAATATCCCTTGATGCTACGGCTGCCGAACAACCTGAGGGAGTGTGTATCTGGATCACAATACCGAGACATGCTGACGGAACATTAGTCGATGACAAAACCTCTCGATACTATAGCCGGGAAACGATTGTCCGAGATCAGACTACCGGTGAAGAGATTCAGGTGCCTGGGCTGGTGCCCAATATTGCATTGTGGGCAGGAGATATTCCTCCTTCACGATTTTCGGCCTTGCCGTTGGCTCATGTCAAAGCAAAAGGCGTACAGTTTTTTCTAACACATTTTGTCTCTCCGTTAATGGTTGTTAGAGACGATACAAAGCTATACTCGCTGTGCCATACATTGGCAGAGAGGATACGGAGTAAGGCTTCGACTTTGGTTGATAGAGCCGCATCGTTAAGTGCAAATGAATCTTCTTTATTGTTGGAAACACGTTTTCATATGTTAGGGCTTCTTACAGGTCTTTCGGCATTTGAAGCACTGCTTCATTCCGGGGCTGCACATCCACTGACATTATTTACAGCAATGCACAGCCTTGCAGGAGGAGCAGCAAGTATAGGCGGAGCATTTCTGCCGCCGCGTGTTGACTATGAGCATGCCGATCCCATGCGGTGCTTTAAAAAACTAGCCGCTTTTATTTGCCGTATGATTGAAGCTGGTATCCCAGAAGCATATAAAACGCATGTGTTTAAACAAGAAAAATCTGTATTCACTCTTGAAGTCAAGAATATACCATACAGTGAGGGCGATTATATCATAGGAGTCTCTTTTGGACCGAATGATGATCCTCAGAAAATAAAGGAATGGATGGATCAGGCGGTCATAGGCAAGGACGAGACACTGAATAAACTTATGAAGCAGCGCACCATCGGTGCCAAGCGTAGCATTCTTGATCGTATCGCGGGGATGGTAACACCTGTTAAGGTTATTCTATATAAAGTTCATATGGATGAAGCGACTGCTCCACCAAATGAACTTTTCATTGCCGGTGTAGCTGAAGGGCAAGATATGCTACGGCCTTCTTCGATATGCCTATTTACCTTTCATACAAGCAACAATGACACTTCTACTGCTAATTATTCAGCAGAAAATTTGAATTTTGTTTCAGAGTCAAATGTGCAGACCGGAGTGAAATGATGATCCTTGCACAATCAATTTCATGTACTGCTGGAAGTGAGCGTCTTGATCATTCTGCTATACGACAGTTTCGGGAATTCACAGGGCTGCTTTTTAAAATCCTGACTACGGCATTTTCAGAACAAACTGATTTTGAGTCTCCAGACCAGCTTCAGGGTGAGCTCTTAGAGTTACTGCAAAGCCAGGTAAAAATGCTTCCGGCCAGCAGCGCTGCTGAGGTTCAACTTGTTATGGTTGGTCTGGCTGACGATCTGTTTTTATCTAATGAATGGTACGGACAGGCATGGTGGAATTCCAATCCTCTTGAATATCGACTTTTCGGAACCAGATCTGCGGGTGACAGGCTATATGCAATCGCCGACCGTATAATCTGTGAACGTTCACGGGATAATGCCGCATTAGCGGCAATATTGCTTGATGCCTTTGCTCTAGGGTTTACAGGAAAATATGGAGACTCCGTAAACAGTATACCTACTGTATATCATTCCGGTTTACGAGAATTGATTGTCCTTGGACGTACTCAAGAAGAATTATCACAAACAACTTTTTGTCCAGATGCTTATGGGCGTAATTTTACTCCATCTGTAGCTCGTAGTCTTCCATCTCTTAGATATTGGATGCTTGGAGCTGGTTTAGTGTGCGTGAGCTTGCTTGTTCTTTCTCATTTTGTTTGGTGTTCAGCTATTGATCCGCTTAGGGATGTTCTTAATCAGTTACCTGTGTAGAGGATTTAATGTCAGTAGCATCCATAATGGATATAATTCGTTCACATTTGTCATTGCTGTTCTTTGGGGCGGCAGTGAGTACTTTGTTGTTTGCTGCTGTGACAATGTTTGCTCTGTGGCGTATTCACAAATCTGCAGAGAAGTTTGTCTCTGTTGAACCTGAGGGAGAAGCAGAGCAGAGTAAACTCTTTGGCTCTACCAAAAAAGAAATACGTCTTAGTCTCCAAAAACAAATGAACGCAACTGTGCGATCAATCGGTTTATGGCGCTTACGTGACGTTCCATGGTGTCTAGTGCTTGGAGATGCTGAGGATGGGGGGGAGAAAATATTTGCCAATGCAGGAGCGCAAAAGTCTAATGGCAGCATATTTAATTGGTTTCAATTTAAGCAGGGAGTCGCTCTGGTTCCGCTTGGTCCATTGGGTGATATAGGAAATATTCACGCGAAGTATGCTTTTACCTCTCTGTTGAAAGTGATGTTGCGTTATAAGCCTTGCAGGCCTCTTGACGGACTCATCGTTGTGCTTCCAGCACAAAGCCTTGACTCTATCGATAAAGCTGAGACTTTAGGAGAAGCTGTGAATTCTCAGCTGGCTCATTTGCAGGATACATTGGGAATGCGTCCACCAATTTATTTATTGGTCACTTCTTGTGAATGTATTGAAGGATTTTCTGAAGTTTGTAGTGCTCTCTCTTCCGATCAATTACGTCAAATGTTTGGTTGGTCTAGTCCTTATGTCCCCGATGCTACATGGTCTTCTGGATGGCTGGACGAAGCTGAAAGAAGTATCTTGGGGGCGCTTGAAGATCTCCGCAGTGAAATATTTTCCCGACCGATAGAGCCTAAAGTTGCTAAGCATATATTTGCATTTCAATCGCATATTGAAAGTTTTTTTAAACCATTGCGCCGTCTTACAAACGAAGTGTTCCGTCACAGCGTTTATCATGAGCCGTTTCAATTTCGAGGTATTTGGTTTTGTGGGTCTCCAGTCGGTCGGCAGGGCCAGGGTGCAGTATTTATTAGGGACCTTCTTTCGCAGAAAGTGTTTGCGGAACACTCCTCTGCTGTCCCAGTTAGTCGAATTATGACTCGGAGAACAGGCATAATCCGTGCTGCTCAGTTCCTGATTGTTTTTATTTTATGTACCTGGGCCGTCTTTATCTGGGGTGGAGGCAATGCCTTGCAGAGGGATGTGCCAACGGTGCTGCCTGTGGTTAGAACATATATTACTATGAATAATGCCACTGGCATGACGTGGTGGACTGAAGGATTGCAGATTCCGCAAAACCGTCTTGAAAAAATGGCAACTAGAGTTCCCCGTATCCAAAAGGCCTTTCAGAATAATGCACGTACTCTTTTAATGACTATGGAAGGAGCAAAGGATGGCTGGCTTACATCTATAGTTTTTCCAACAAGTTTTTTGTATAGGATTGAGTCACGTATCGACAAATTGTACAGCATGATCTTCAACGAAATAATCCTAAAAGGGGTTACACTTGGTCTGCTATATAAGGGGTCTGAAATTTACAAAGATTCACCAGCAATTCCAAATGTGAATGTGGCTGATGCTTATATAACTGATCTTCCTGCATATAAAGAATTGAATAGGCATATCAATGATTCCGCTCTCTTTAAGACTCGTTGCGAACAGTTCAATAGCTTAAAAAGTATACACAATGTCGACGATCTGAAAGATATAATAAATTATGTTTTTAATCTCGATTTAGAGAATGTCTTCAATGAAGACAGAAAGAGGTTGGAAGGTATTATGGCTAAAAGTACCTACCAACGTATCGATTTGAGCAAATATTCTGAGCGTGCGGTAACTGCATTTGATAGCAGAATGTCACTCCTTTATGAGCAGATTTTTGATGGTAATCCATTATTGCACGCTACAAATGAACTTGTCGACGCATTAGGCTCGCTCACGCAAAATGGCGGCTCGTATCGTCCCGGTAGTGAAGAAGTAAGAGTTGAGGATGATATTGCCGCAGTGCGTGGCCTTTTGAGTAATCCAGAACAGAATTGGCCGGCAAAACTAGATTTTCCGCCTGATTGGCCAATGAATGATCTTTTCACAAAGGCTGCGTCTGAAACTCTGTTGCGCGCATTTAATATTGATAACTGGCGCAAGAAGGGTGAGATCAGACACAAAACCCTCTATGCCAATTTAGCCCAAAAAAAATCGCCACCTACAGGCACACTATTTATTACCGGAGACTCTGTCCTTACTCTGAGACCAATAGTGATCTTACTGCAGCAATCGATTTCTGATTTGCGAAAACAGGTATTCATGCGTAAGGCTGAGGATTTTCCCCTTTCTCCTGATATTCCCCCGGCCACACGTCTTGTCTGGAAAATATCGATGCTCCAACAAGCGGTAGAGCTTGCGGCTCCTTTTGACGTTTATTTTAACAACGAAATGAAAGAATTTCCCAGCTCATTTCGTAGTACAGTACAAAAGCAGGGAGGGGAGCGCCTATCCGAGAATATCGCAGCTCTTATTGGCCAGGCACAGCAGTTTGTTCCTGTTCATAGTTTAACTTATTCGGGGCGTTTCAGACCAGAAGGGGACGGGGCTATTAATTTCAGTCAGGCAGCACCTCTTTTGTTGCGAATTCTCGACATCTATAATCGATTGGGACAGCAATACGAACGTTCTGAACTATCCGCAGTTGTTGACAAACAGGCTATGAATCTTTTGCGCAGAAGTGATGAAGCTCTTAAAAAAGAAAAGTTATATACCCCTAATTATCAATCACTGGATAGATGGGACGGAAATACACCTGTTTCGGTGGCTCTTTTTGGACTGCAAAGTAAAAAAGAACTTGTTTCATACCTTGCTTCTCAACGTGATAGGATCCGTCTTATTTCTACAACCTGGGCAGAACCGGCACTGGCCTATTTGTATATGCGAGATGACTTCACTCAGGATGACTTCTCCATCATTACCCGTTGGGAAGATATTATTGATGACCTTGATCAATATGATGCGCATGTCCCCGGCAATTCGTTAACCCAGCTTGAGCAATACGTGCTGTATGGGCTTGGCAATCAAACCGCAGTTCCCCCTGTAGCCGGAGATGGCTGGTTTAATCAAAAGACTGTTGCGTTATATGAAGCCGTACATAAGCGGCTTGACTGGCTGTATTTACAGCGGTTTTCACAGGCTTGGAATCAGGCCGCAGACTATTTTACCCAAAAACTGGCCAGTCATTTTCCTTTTTCGTCTCCGTCAAATATTCAGGAAAGTGCGTCTCCAAATGATATTCTGACTTTTCTATCAATGTTGCCCCAACCCCCTGATGTAGAACTGCCTATTAAGATTCAGCGTTTTTTGAATAGTATAGAAGAAATCCGCATATTTATGGGTGACCCGAAACAAGGTGAGAGCCTTGGTCCGTTAAGTTTTGATGTTGAGCTCGCATTTCATGATCCGCAATCCGGAGAGCTCAATACAGATCAACTTATCGATCAAAAATTGCAACTCGGCAGAACGCTCTTATCGTGGCGCAATGGTAAACGCGCAGGACTGTGGAGCTACGGTTCACCCGTTATGTTTACTCTTCAGTGGGCCAAAGACGGCCCTCGCATCCCCGTAAAGATAGAAGAGGATTCCGGTACACCTGACTCACAAACAACTGTTGTTTATAATTATGATTCTCCATGGGCTCTTTTGGCTTTTATGCAGGCTAATCGATTTAAGGATGAGTTTCTTGTCGATGGAACCACACCTAAATCGGGAACAATAATGTTTGAAGTTCCTACAAAGCGTAAGGGATCAGAGGAAGTGGACAGCAGCTCGGTCAGAATGCCTGTTGAAAGCAGTTCAACAGGCGTGGTGAGGTCTTTTTTGAGAATAACATTACGTAAAGTAGGTAAGGCAGGAAGTCCTCCTGGAAAACAGCTGACTCTTCCAGATATGTTTCCACAAGAAATGCCGAAATTTGATCCATATTCTGTTTGGTTGAACTTAAAAAGATTTTAGGAGTAAAGGCAGGAGTTTACATGGAAAACTATACATTTACTTCGTCCAGCGGGACGGAATATGAAATTAATTTGTCGTTGCTCCTCTCTCCTCTGTCGGAGACTTCGCCATGTGGTGAGTATCTTATCTATTCAGAGACTTATGATGCGATTAAGGATGCACGCCGCGAAGAAGATATAAATCTGCCCCGAGGGGTGTGGACCCGAGAACTTAAGCGGGCCGACTGGCCAAAAGTTTTTAGATTATGTGAGGACGCTCTCGCAACTTCAAGTAAGGATCTGCAGATAGCTGCATGGCTCACGGAAGCTTCATTTTGTCTTTATGGAGCAAAAGGGCTGTATGACGGTTTGAACCTGATACTGGAAATGACCAAAACATTTTGGGATTCGGTACATCCCTTGCCTGATGGCGATATTGATAAACGAACTGCCCCGTTTCTTTGGATGAATGCGGTATTGGCAGAACGAGTTAAATTTTTAGCTATTACTGAGCCTGAAATACACCATGGGCGCACCTATACCTATGCTGATTGGGCGGAAGCTGAATATTTAGAGCATATCGGTGTGCGGGATAAAGCTATTCTTGCCCAAGCAGAGCGGGAAGGAAAAGCAACCCGGGAGGGAATCAATCAAGTTGCTGGCTCGACCTCCGTTTTGTTCTACGAAACCCTGATTAATGACCTTGCCGAATGTCTGACGAAACTAAATGTCTTAGAGAATTTACTGGATACTCTGTGCGGTAAGGATTCTCCCGGTTTTGGACTTTTGCGAGAAATGCTCCAGTCCATTCTTATCCGCACGCAAACATGGCACAAGGAAGGAAATTATACAGTGACAACTGATGAAACCGTGGAAGCTGTTGATATCCTTGAAGAGGGTGCAACTTCAGGACCTGTAATCACCAGCCGTCAGGAGGCTTACCTCCTTTTAAATAAGGCTGCCGATTACCTTCTAGCCACGGAGCCGCACAGCCCGACTGCGTATTTAGTCAAACGGGCTGTATCGTGGGGGCAGATGCCGCTGGCCGACTTGCTCGGGGAGCTAGTGGGTGAAGACCATTCTCTGAATAGCATACTCTCCCTGCTAGGCATCCCCGAGGGGGATAATCTGTCATAGGTAAGTCCGGGGGCATGTCGTTGCCCAGAAAAACAACCTTTAAAAGGAGAACTAAACATGTCCGAAAGCACTCAACAAAAATTGGGACGGGTTCGACCTCCTAGAGTCCAGATCACCTATGATGTGGAGATAGGTGGGGCCATAGTCATGAAGCAGTTACCCTTTGTTGTCGGTATGATGGCGGATCTTTCCGGCAAGCCGGAAGAGCCACTTCCTCCGCTTAAGAAACGCAAGTTTGTCTTTGTGGATCGAGATAACGTGGATCAGGTCTTGGCTTCAGCCGCCCCGCGACTTGCCTTTCAAGTTCCTAACAAGTTGGGTGACGATCCTGCAAACCTGAATTTGGAGCTTAAGTTTAAGGAAATGGATGACTTTCTGCCCATTAACGTTGTTAAACAAGTACCCGCTCTTAAGTCATTGTTCGATTCAAGGCAGCGCTTGGTAGATTTGCTTGGAAAACTTGATGGCAATGATGAATTGGATAAATTGATGCAGGAATTTATTCGGGATGAAAGTGAACTTAAGACTTTGGCTGACTTGGCTATGGCTGGGTCGGAAGAAAAGGAAGAAGCTAAGGGGGCGAAAGGCGCGAAGGATTCAAAAAAAGCTGATGATGCAGTAGAATCTGCAGCGCCAGAACCGGAACAGAAGGAAGATGAGGATAAGGCTGGTAAGAGCAAGCCTGAAAAAGCATAACAATCCAGGCCTAAAAGGAGTTCATAATGAGTCCTGAAAATAAAAGTACTCTTGATAAATGTCTGTATGACGGAAAAATGGCCAAAGATGAGTCGCAGGTTCCTTATGCCAAGGCCATGCTTGCTGAGTTGGCAAACCAGCTGCTTTCAAAGGATATGGAGCCATTGGAAGATACAGCAGCTATGCTGGTTGATCGCATTGCGCGTATTGACGAGTTGATTTCTACACAGCTTAACGAGGTCTTGCACTCTCCTGATTTTAAACAGCTTGAAGGCACTTGGCGCGGATTGAATTATCTGGTCAAAAATTCCGAGACAGGAGAAATGTTGAAACTGCGCGTTCTTAATATTTCGCGCAAGGAATTGCAGGCTGATCTTGAAAAAGCGGTTGAGTTTGACCAAAGCAATCTTTTTAAAAAAGTTTATGAAGAAGAGTATGGAACATTTGGCGGTATGCCTTACAGTTGCCTCCTGTATGATTTTGAATTCGGCAGGCATCCTCAGGATATGGCGCTGATAGAGAAACTCTCGAATGTTGCAGCGGCGGCGCACACTCCGCTTTTGACCGGTGCAGATCCCAAGTTGTTTGATATGGACAGTTTTACTGAGCTCGCAAATCCTCGTGATTTGACTAAGCTGTTTGAAAGTTCAGAACTAATTAAATGGCGTTCTTTCCGGGCGAGTGAAGATTCTCGGTATGTGACGCTTGCTATGCCTCATGTTTTATTACGCCTGCCATATGGACCGGATACCCTGCCGGTAGAAGAGTTTAATTATGTAGAGGATGTGGATGGTCATGAACATAAGAAATACCTTTGGGGTAATGCCGCATGGGCTATGGCACAGCGTATAACCTCAGCCTTTGCAAAGTATGGCTGGACTGCTGCCATAAGAGGAGTGGAAGGCGGAGGACTTGTTGAAGGGCTGCCTACTCATACTTTTAAAACTGATGACGGTGATATCGCCGTTAAGTGCCCAACTGAAATAGCGATTACGGATAGGCGGGAGAAGGAATTGTCTGATCTAGGTTTTCTTCCGTTGATATACTGCAAGAACACCGACTATGCGGCCTTTTTCGGGGGCCAGACTACTAACAAACCAAAGATCTATAATACTGACGAGGCCAATTCCAACGCCAGGCTTTCCGCAGTGTTGCCATATCTGCTCAATGCAGCTCGTTTTGCTCACTACATCAAATCTATCATGCGTGACAAAGTCGGTAGTTTTATGACTGCCCAAAACGTATCCGATTACCTGAATACGTGGATATCAAATTACGTGCTTTTGTCTGATGATGCAGGTCAGGAAATCAAAGCACGTTATCCGCTGCGTGAGGCCAGAGTTGATGTAACCGACGTACCGGGCAAGCCGGGTGTATATAATGCAACTATTTTCTTACGGCCGCATTTTCAGCTTGAAGAACTCACGGCCAGTATTCGTCTTGTAGCCGAACTACCGCAGCCTGCAGCTTAACCATAACCTCGCAAGAGAATAGAGGAATCACTAATGCAAAATATGTTTTTGAAGATCAAGGACATTGATGGAGAGTCCACGGTTAAAGGCTACGATAAACAGATAGAGATTTACTCGTTTTCACATGGATTTTCCCAACCAACATCACCTATTCGCAGTTCCGAGGGAGGTGGAACAACTTCACGTGCACACCATTCTGATTTTTCAGTGTCAAAGCGTTTTGACCTCTCAAGCCCATCAATATGCAAAGCTTTGTGGAACGGTACCACTATTGATGAAGTGATTTTCACAGCCTGCCGTATGGATGGAAGCGATGTAGTTGCCTATATGATCTTAACCATGAACGATGTCATTATTTCCAATTACAGTGTCAGTGGTGGTGGAGACTTGCCAGTCGAAACACTTTCTTTGAACTACGGAAAGATTAAATACGAATACAAACAGCAGAAAAAGGTTGGTGGCGCCAGTGGAACCGCAGCAGCTACACATTCTCTAGAAACGAATGAAATATCGTAGTGAATCATGCAGCGTATTCAAACGACATACATAGCACCTCTTCTGGACCGGCTCGTGGATGACACCCCGCATGCGGGGCCTGAGCCGGTTCCCAAGAGGACATGCCTGTCTGAGGATTATCGGAGAATCGTATTGCGGGACGTGCTCAAACTTCTCAATACTAGAGCTTCTCAGGCCGACTGGCTTGAAGGAAGCGATGTCCCGACTGTTCTTGACTATGGCTTACCGGATCTTGGAGGGAGAGTTGCGGGGGTACAAGTTGACGCCGAGCAGCTTGCCAGGCTGGTAGCTCGTGCTATCAGTGCCTTTGAGCCTCGGCTGGAGAATGTGCAGGTCTCAGCTGTTCCTTTGTCTGAAATTTTGCACAGAGTTGCCTTGGCCAAAGGAGAGAGAGACAGGGTATACTCTTCAGCTAATCCGGTGTTCGGTACTGCTGCCGTTACAGACGCTGCCGGGCAGGATACGGCAGGGCAGAGATTTCGTGTCGGTTTACAGATCGAAGCCCGTTTAAAGGGTGTATCCGGGCGCATGAGCTTTTCTTTTCCTGTGACATTTGATGCACAAAGCACGTCATTTAGTGAAGAGGAGAAAAGTAATGGCAAGTCATGAATCAGATGCAGGAGTTCGCGACTATTATCAAAGTGAGCTTGCGTATCTTCGTAAGGCGGGGATGGAATTTGCAAAGCACTATCCCCGTATTGCAGGGCGGTTGGAGCTGGGACCGGACATAACTCCTGATCCATTTACTGAGCGGCTTATCGAGTCCTTTGCATGGCTGACAGCAAGAATCCGCCGAAATATTGATGCTGAAATCCCTCAGGTTTCTACTACGTTGCTGGGTATGCTCTACCCTAATTTTACAAGTCCGGTACCATCTATGAGCATTGCGGAATTATCCCCTGACCCGGACAAAGGAGATTTAACTTCCGGGTACACTATCCCTGCAGGGACCAAGCTTCACTGCGCAGCACAGGACGGGGACGTTACCTTGCGCTGGAGCACGGCATGGCCTGTAACTGTATATCCTGTTTCAGTCGTTGAAGCTGTTTTTGAACCTCCGTCCCTGTATAATTTTCAGGGCAGAGCAACCCATGCTTCCACTGTTTTGCGGTTGCGGCTGCGTGGGCAAGGAGTTCCTCTTTCTGCTTGCATACTCAGCACATTGCGTATCTTTCTTCATGGAGATTGTTTTGATACTTTCCCACTGTACGAAGCTCTTGTTTCCGGCGTGCTTGATGTTTGCCTGCGTAGCCCTCACGATAATCCTGATGCTTCACCTCTCTCTCTCGGAGCTAAAAATCTTAAGCCTGTAGGATTCACTCCTGAAGAACTTCTTCTGCCGCGTGGAAGTTATTCTCACCCCGCTTATCAATTGATTCAGGAATATTTTGCATTTCCTGAACGATTTCTTTTTGTTGATATTGCAGGATTAGAACAACTGAAATCCACTTCTGACAGTGTGGATATCCTTATCCCGCTCTCACAAGTTCCCGCAAGGCGAACTGTCGTGAACAGTGCGATGTTCCGCACTGGAGCTGTTCCTGTGGTAAATCTGTTTGAGAAAATTTCTGAACCGATTCGATTGGATGAGACGCAAAGCGAATATCGTCTGATTGCTGATGCAAGGAGAAATCTGTCAACAGAGATTCACTCTATTGAATCAGTCAGTGCCGTGGAGCCTGGTAGAACCGAAACATTACGCATAGAGCCGTATTTCGCTTTAACACATCATATGATAGCGGAGCGTGCCCGTCTTTTCTGGTTGATGCGTCGTTCTCCTGCATTTACAGGGACACCCGGCACAGATGTTTATCTGTCATTCACGGATCTGGACTTTAACCCGATGAGTCCTCCAGCACGTACTGTATTTGCCCGTCTTTTATGCACAAACCGTCATCTTGCTGCATCAGCGCAGGCTGAAACTTTGCTTGATCGCGATATAAATATGCCAGTGGGTGATATCCGGTTACTTCTTAAGCCTACACAGCAGCGTTCGCCCTCCATAGGTGGCGCAGCCATGTGGCGTCTTATCTCACATCTCAGCCTGAATCACTTATCACTTGATGGTCCGCAAGCCACAGATGCTCTGCGTGAAATTTTGCGTCTTTATGCCGCAGACGATGATATTCCGTCACAGCAGCAGATACAGGGGGTAAAGAATATACAATGCAGACCCGTGGCTAAAAGAATCGGAAATCTGGCATGGAGAGGTTTTGTCCGCGGAACATGTATGGAGCTGACTTTGGAGGAAAGTAATTTTGCAGGAGGCAGTGGGTTCGTGTTTGCCTCAGTCTTAAATGGATTTTTCGGCCTTTATGCAAATGTAAACACCTTTACACAGCTGACGCTTAAAAGCGCCGGGCGCAAGGGAGTATGGTATCAATGGCCGCCGAAAACCGGATGTCAGCCTGTACTTTAAACGAACGACTCTACACGGAACCGTGGCGTTTTGATTTCTGGCAGGCAGTGCGTATTCTACGCAGCCTGACAGAGGGAGATGTGTGCGCCGACAGTCCCGAGGATGAGACTATCCGTTTCACAGCCAGAGTCTCGCAGGCATTTCCTGCAAGTGAGCTGTCTGCTGCGGAAACAGAAACGGGGAAGGCTGCATTGCAGGTTAATTTTATAGGTCTTGCCGGTGCCCACGGTCCATTGCCGGCTCCAGTAACAGACCTGATAATGGAACGCATTCGTGTTGGTGACACGGGTTTACGAGATTTCTTGGATATATTCAACAATCGTCTTATTTCCTTGTACTACAATGCGATTGTTAAACTGCATCCAGGAAGGGGAGCTGACCCGCATCCTTCTGAAAGTCCTTTTGCCAAGTACGCCTATGCTATTGCGGGGATGGGCACAGAAGGGCTTTGTACATCTCCTGTTCCGGAAGCTCCGGGGGGGGCAGGTGTTCCTGATGCATCGCTTCTGCGGCATGCCGGACTCTTTGCCATGCATCCTCGTTCGGCTGTCGGTTTGGAAATGTTAGTGGCAGATCATTTTGAGATTCCGGCAAAGGTTGTGCCTTTCCGAGGGGACTGGCTGACCATTGAGCCGGAAGACCGGACACGTATAGGTCCGTCCGGTCAGAATCAGACGCTCGGCGAGGATGCGGTGCTCGGCAATAAGGCATGGGATCAATCCTCAGGATTTACTCTTGTGCTCGGACCGCTCACGGCAGATCAATATAAAAATTTTCTGCCTTGTCCTGCGGGAAACTGCCGAACTTTGTTACTGGATCTTGTACGGTTTTACGTGGGGGAAGGTATGGAATGCAATGTGGAATTGTTGCTTAAGGATGGCGAGCATATTGATATGCGGCTTGGGTTTGGTGGGGATGGGTGGTTGGGGTGGGTGTAATAAAAAATCTAATATACTGTCCTGAAAAGGTAGTCGCAGATTTAATGATAGAAACATGATAACAAATTATATTAATAACATAAACTGCATGAGATATAACTATGCCAACAATAATTCCCAATAAAATTCATTTTATATGGGTTGGGAACGAAGTTCCGAATCCCCAAGCAAGGAACCTTGCAAAGTGGGCTATGGAGAATCCTCAATATGAAGGCGTTTGGTTGTGGACAAACACCTCAAACATTGAACGAAATGCAGATATAATTGCAAACATTCTTCGCGAATATCCAAATGTTGAAAGAGTTACAGCACTTACTGATATAATTGGTGTTAAAAAGCTGATTGTGTTCAGAAATGATACAAGAAATCTTATAGCTATAAACATTCGCTCAATATCAACTCTTCATGCATTGGGCAATCCTTCTCATCTCTATGAAGAGCTTACACATTGGAAAAATTATGGAGCAGTAAGTGATATAATACGTATATGGGCACTTCATGCGAAAGGAGGAATTTATCTTGATTTTGACACATATTCAACAGGAGCTCCTCTTCCAACCAATATTAATGCGCCTTTTAATATTCATTTCAAAAAAAATCTGGATATAACCTTGTAATGGAATCTGAAAATACATGGCTTAGATAGCATCGCACTCATGACAAACATCACTACCCTAACTACCCCCCTAGGAAAAGATAAACTAACCCTAGACGCAATAACCGGACAGGAAGCTATTTCTGAGCCGTTTACCTTTTCTGTGTCCGCAAACAGCAAAGATAACGCACTGGATTTTACCTCTATAGTAGGTAAAGACGTTTCAGTCGCTATTCAATTGCCGGGCGGAAAATCAAACAGATATATCAACGGAATGGTAACACGCTTTACCATGGGGCTTAGCACAGTTGAAGCCACGCATTACACTCTGGAGCTGCGACCGTGGCTGTGGCTCATGAACATGCAGGCGGACTGCGCTGTGTTCCAGAACATGAGTGTGCCGGAAATAGTTAAAAAGATTTGCAACGATGCAGGTTATACGGACATAAGCGATAAACTTACTGGAAGTTATGACACGCGCGAATATACGGTGCAATATAATGAAACAGCTTTTGCCTTTGTCTCCCGTTTGATGGAAGAGGAAGGTATTTTTTATTTTTTCACCCATACATCCAGTGCCCATACTATGGTACTGGCAGACAGTGCCAATACTTTTGCAGAATGCGAACAGGCGGACTCGCTGACTTTTCATGCTAAAAATGCAAGCAATATCCCTGCTAAGCAAATTACTGATGTTTCGCTTTCCCAACGCACTATTACCGGAAAATATGGAACAGGTGACTATAATTTTGAAACCCCTGATACAGAGCTTACTTCAACGGCTGCGGGGGAAAATAGTCGGATGATATATGAATATCCTGCGGGCTACACCGTCAAAAGCACAGGGGAAACCATTGCTGGTAGAAGGCTTGATGGGCTGGAAGCAAACGAGAAGGTTCTCTTTGCTTCCTCTCCGGCATCCGGTCTCTGCGCTGGTGGAACCTTTACCGTAACAAAACATGATCGTCGTGATATCAATGCCAAATGGGCAGTTACCGCGCTATCTATTTCAGCTTCCACTGAGCAGTGCAGATACGGCATTACCGCCATTCCCGCAGAAACTAAATATCGTCCTGTCAGTACATTTTCAAAACCGCGAGTTCCTGGTCCGCTTACTGCTGTGGTCACAGGTAAGGCCGGGGAAGAAATCTGGACTGATAAGTACGGACGCATCAAAGTGCATTTTTTTTGGGATAGGCAGGGTAAAAAGGATGAAAATTCGTCCTGCTG